>NZ_JBFUAB010000004.1:0-259461 GCF_056406535.1 Roseateles sp. P1_C1_2 | reverse complement strand
CTGCTCGGCGGCGCTGGCCGGCACCAGCTCGACGGCGGCGCGCTGGCGCAGCCCCGCCGCGGCCAGCACCGTCGGCGGGCCGGAGGCCAGCGCCGACGCCAGCCGCGCATCGCCCTCGCGCGGGCCGGAGAAGACGATGTCGATGACGACGAGGCGGGCGCCGGCCTGGCCGAGGTAGTCCAGCATCAGCGCATGAACCTCGCGCGAGTACGGCCACTCGCCCAGCGGCTCGCGCAGCGCGCGCAAGGACGCGTCGTCGATGTCGACCACGACGCTGGTGGGTGCAGCCGCAGGCGGCGCCGCGGCGCGCACCAGCAGGTCGCCGATGGCGCGGTCGATGCGCGGCTGGGCGCCGGTCAGGCTCAGCAATGCCCAGAGCAGCAGGGCTGCGGGCAGGGCGAGCCAGGGCCAGCGTTTCAAGGCAGCGGTTTCACAGCAACGGCACCAGCAGCAGCGGCAGCAACCAGAGCCAGCGCGGATAGGGCTGCTCGATCATCTGCGTCTGGCCCCAGGGGCTGGCCGCGCCGGTGGCGTTGAAGGCCCGGGCGCGCAGGAAGTATTTGCCCGGCGAGGGCTTGGGCAGCGTGACCTCGGCCTTGTCGGTCGCGAAGCGCTGCACGTCGGCCCCGTCGAAGGCCTCGGTCTTGCTCCACTCCAGCTCATAGCGCGCGACGCCGGCGTCGGCGCGCCAGCGCAGCTTGAGCTCGTCGCCACTGACCTCGGGCTCGGCCGGCGGCGGCGCGGGCGGCGGCGGCACGAGGAAGAAGCGCTGCGCGTCGCTGAAGGGCCCGACTCGCCCCCCTGCCTCCACCGCCGCGATGCGCCAGTGGTATTCGCCGTAGGGCAGGTCGAGCTGATTGCCGTTGTCGTCCAGCGGCGGCGTGTCGAGCACGACGTCGCGGAACGCGGCGTCACGCGCCACCTGCAGTCGCACGCGAGGCGCCGCGGTGTTGCGCGCCCAGACCACGATGACAGTGCCGTTGCTGCTGCCGCTGCCGCTGTAGACCACGGCGTTGGGCGGCGGCGCCTGGATGAAGGGCGGCTCGGGCCGCGCCTGCAGGCGGATGTTCACGTCAGCCGCGGCGCCCTCCTGGCCGCGCGCGTCGATGGCACGCACGCGCAGCGTGTAGTCGCCGTCGGCCAGTTCGCGGGCCTCGGGCCAGGTCGCCGCCGGTTCGCCGAACTTGCCATCCAGCAGCAGGCGATCGAAGTCGCCCTGCACAAAGAGCTGGGCGCGCCAGGTGGCGGCGCCGGCCGGGCCGCCGACCCAGGCCAGATGCAGGGGCAGCCTTTCCGCCACGGGGGTCAGGCCGCCCAGATCGGGCGCCGGCAGCAGCGGCGCGACCGAGCGTGCCGAGCCTTCGGCCAACAGGCCCTGGCCGCTGGCCACGTCGGGGCCGAGGCCATCGGCATGCACGGCGCCGGACAGCACCTGCATGCGGCTGGCGCCAGCGGCCGTCTGCACGCGGAACTCGGTGCCGCGCACGCCCAGGTTCACGTGGGGTGTGCGCACTTCGTAAAGGGGCACGCGCTGGGCGTTGGGCGCGACGCGGCTGTCCGCGCCGCCCTGCTGCACGCCGATGCGCACGGCGGGGATGGCGCCGCGGCCGAGCACCAGCAGCTGTTCCAGCGTGATGTCGCTTTCCGGCGGGATCAGCAGCCGCGAGCCGTCGGCGAAGCGCAGGCTGGCACTGGACTGGGAACCGGTCCTGATCCGGTCACCGCTCTGCAGCGTGGCGCCCGCCAGCAGTGCCTCGCTGGCGCTGCCGCGCTGGCGCGTGACCTGGCCGCGCGCGAACACGGCCTCGGCGACGCTGGCCTCGCGCTTCAGCCAGGCCACGGGCATGCGCAGCGTCGAGCCGGGCATGAGGCGCAGCGGGTCGGGCACGCGGTTGAGCTTTTGCAGGTCGCGCCAGGTCTTGGGCGGCGCCAGCCAGGCATCGGTCAGCGTGATCAGCGTGTCACCCGGCTGGATGCGGTAGCGCCAGTCCGCATCGACCGCGTCGGTCTGCGCCCTCGCCCAGGCACAGGCAAGCAGCAGACTCATGGCGAGCCAGATTCTCATTGCACTCATCGGCGCCTCCCCTTCCCTCGCAGGAGCTTGGATCCTAGCGATGACTGAGAATGCCGAACACAGGAGGAGTACGCGCAATGCTCACGATTTCGGGCTTCGTCGGCTGGCTGCGCCGCCACCGGATCGCCTGCTTCAGCATCATGGTGCTGAGCTTCATCGCCTTCGGGCTGCTGACGCTGGACCTGGTGCGGCTGGTGAGCGCCAACGCGGCCCTGCTGTCGGAGTACGGCTGGCAAGGGCTGCAGGACGGCGGCCTGCGGCAGTTGCTGGAGCTGCTGGGCTCGACCCTGGCGGCGATGGCGGCCTGGCTGCTGTTCAAGGTCTGCGAGACAGTGCTTGTGCAGGCCTGGACCCGTTAGACCTGGCCCAGCGCCTCTTGCAGCTGGCCACGCAGCCGACGCAGCTTCTGCAGTTCCTGGTCCGGCGCCTGCAGGGCCGGCCACAGCAGGGCGACGAGGTCGCGGGCGCTCATCTCCACATCGATCTGGCGGCCGGTGATGACCACCTCCCACAGCATGTGCTCCATCGGCCCGAAGACGAGGGAGCGCAGCAGGCGCAGCGGGATGTCGCGCCTGACCTCGCCGGCCTCCTGGCCACGGGACAGCAGGTCCATCAGCGGCGCGGTGTAGCGGCGCTGCAGCTCGACAAAGCCTTCGCCCAGATCCTGGCCCTTGGTGCGCCCCTCCGACAGCACCAGCGCACACAGCCCCGTGCCCTGGATCAGGAAGAGGCGCAGATGCGTCAGCACGACGAACTCGAGCTGCTCGCGCACCGAAGCCTCACGCGGCAGGCCGGCTCGAATAGCGTCGATGATCTCGTCATACCAGTCCTGGATGACGCGCATGCAGAGCTCGCGCTTGCCGCGGAAATAGGTGAAGACGGTGGCTTCCGAGATGGCCAGGCGCTGGGCGATCTCGGTCGTCGTGGCGCGCTCGTAGCCGCGCTCGGCAAACACCTCGCGGCCGACGCGCAGGATGTCGCGCACGCGCTGCTCGGCCTTGGGGCCGGCGGGGGATCTGCGCTGAGGCACTGCGGTGGCGGCGGTCGTCATCGAGGCCGCATTCTGCGCAATTCTTGAGTAATACTCAAGTCGGCATTGCATCCGTGTTCACCCTGGATTATTCTGGCGGACCTTACGCGGCTCACAAGGCCGCTCACACTAAGTTGAGCCTTGCTTAATCCTGGATTCGGCAGCGCTCGCCGGGAGACACCATGCCGGTTTTGAACACCCAGCTCAACCCCCGCTCGGCCGACTTCAAGGCCAATGCCGAGGCCATGCGCGGCCACCTCGACGACCTGAACGCCAAGCTGGCGCAGATCGCGCTGGGCGGTGGCGACGCCGCACGCGCCAAGCACACCGCGCGCGGCAAGCTGCTGCCGCGCGACCGCGTCGAGATGCTGCTGGATCCGGGCACGCCCTTCCTGGAGCTGGCGCCGCTGGCCGGCCTGAACCTGTATGACAACGCCGCGCCGGGCGGCGGCGTCATCGCCGGCATCGGCCGCGTATCGGGCGTCGACTGCGTCATCGTCTGCAACGACGCGACCGTGAAGGGCGGTACCTACTACCCCATCACCGTCAAGAAGCATCTGCGCGCCCAGGAGATCGCCCAGCAGAACCGCCTGCCCTGCATCTACCTGGTGGACAGCGGCGGCGCCAACCTGCCCAACCAGGACGAGGTCTTCCCCGACCGCGACCACTTCGGCCGCATCTTCTTCAACCAGGCCAATCTGAGCGCCGAAGGCATCCCGCAGATCGCCGTCGTGATGGGCTCGTGCACGGCCGGCGGCGCCTATGTGCCGGCGATGAGCGACGAGACCATCATCGTCAAGAACCAGGGCACCATCTTCCTGGGCGGCCCGCCGCTGGTGAAGGCCGCCACCGGCGAGGTCGTCACGGCCGAGGACCTGGGCGGCGGTGATGTGCACACCCGCCTGTCGGGCGTGGCCGACCACCTCGCCAACAACGACACCCATGCGCTGGCCATCGCACGCCAGTCGGTCGCGCGGCTGAACTGGTCGAAGGCGAATCCGCTGGCGATGCAGGAACCCAAGGCACCGGCCCACGACCCGGCCGAACTGCATGGCGTGATCCCCACCGACACGCGCAAGCCCTTC
The DNA here is from genome assembly GCF_056406535.1 of Roseateles sp. P1_C1_2. Lineage (NCBI taxonomy): Bacteria > Pseudomonadati > Pseudomonadota > Betaproteobacteria > Burkholderiales > Sphaerotilaceae > Roseateles > Roseateles sp. P1_C1_2. The sequence continues at coordinate 255,272 of NZ_JBFUAB010000004.1, read as the reverse complement.
GACATCCGCGAGATCATTGCCCGCATCGTCGACGCTTCGGAATTCGACGAGTTCAAGGCCCGCTACGGCGCCACGCTGGTCTGCGGCTTCGCCCACATCGAGGGCATGCCGGTCGGCATCGTCGCCAACAACGGCATCCTGTTCGCCGAGAGCGCCAACAAGGGCGCCCACTTCATCGAGCTGTGCTGCCAGCGCAAGATCCCGCTGGTCTTCCTGCAGAACATCACCGGCTTCATGGTCGGCCGCAAATACGAGAACGACGGCATCGCCCGCGCCGGCGCCAAGATGGTGACGGCCGTGGCCTGCGCCCAGGTGCCCAAGTTCACCGTCATCATTGGCGGCAGCTTCGGCGCCGGCAACTACGGCATGTGCGGCCGCGCCTACAGCCCGCGCTTCCTGTGGATGTGGCCGAACGCGCGCATCTCGGTGATGGGCGGCGAGCAGGCCGCCAGCGTGCTGTCGACCATCCGCCGCGATGCCATCGAGGCCAAGGGCGGCGCGTGGAGCGCCGACGAGGAGGAAGCCTTCAAGGCACCGCTGCGCCAGCAGTACGAGGACCAGGGCCATCCTTACTACGCGTCGGCACGCCTGTGGGACGACGGCGTCATCGACCCGGCCGACACGCGCCGCGTGCTGGCGCTGGGGCTGTCGGCGTCGCTGAACGCACCGATTCCCGAGACCAGGTTCGGCGTGTTCCGGATGTGATGGCGATGCATCTGCCTTCCTGGTCTCGCCTGGCCCCTGTGCTGGCAGCCGCTGCGCTGGGGCTCGGCCAGCCCGCCATGGCCCGCAACGACGCCATCATCCATCCCATCGCGCCGGTGCTGAACGCGGATGGGCGCGCCCTGATGGGCGATCTGCATGTCGCCTTCGGTGCCTCGACAGCGGGTGAGGGCACAGCCCTCACCGCGGGCGTCGAAGTGCACGGCATTGGCTCGACCCAGGACATCGGCTACCGCAAGCCGACCGACGCCGAGGTCTGCGATCGCGCGCTGCTCGATGCGCTCAACAAGCTCGCGCTCGCCGCCCGCAAGGCCGGCGCCAACGGCATCGTCGGCATCGTCTCCAACTACCAGGGCCGCAGCTTGGACGATCCGAACCACGTCGAGTGCCGCGCCGGCACCATCAAGTCGCATGTGCTGCTGAAAGCCAATCTCGTGCACCTTGGCACCGCCCAGACAGCAACCCCATGAGCCATGCCTGACATCAGCATCCGCCCCCTGTCCGCCGCCGACTGCCTGCAGACGCTGACCCATCTGCTGCATGCGTCCTACGCCAGCCTGGCCGCCCAGGGCTGGAACTTCACCGCGGTGGATCAGAGCGTGGAAGTCACGCGCGACCGTCTGGCCGGCGCCCAGGGCTTTGTCGCCGAGCTGGGCGGCCGGCTCGTGGGCACCGTTGCCGTGCGCGGCCCCAAGCCTGCCGATGAGGCCTATATCGCCGACCCGCCCCCGCCGCTGTACACCCGGCCCGGCACCGCCATCTTGTCGCAGCTGGCGGTCCACCCCGATTGCCGTGGCCAAGGCCTGGCCGAGCAACTCATTGCGGCAGCTGAAGCCTGGGCCCAGGCGGAGGGCCACCAACAGATCGCGCTGGATACGGCCGAGCCCGCCCTCGCCCTGCGCGCCCGCTATGCCCGCCGCGGCTATGCCGAGGTCGGCGCCGTGCAGTGGCAGGGCAAGACCTACCGTTCCGTGCTGATGTGCAAGCCGCTGGCCGCGGCCCAACCCGAGCCGACCTCCCCATGAGCAGCTGCCTGACCGTCACGACCGCGGGCCATGTCGCCCGCGTCACGCTGAACCGCCCCGAAGTCCGTAACGCCTTCAACGAGGTGTTGATCAAGGAGCTGACCGAGGCCTTCACCGAACTGGGCCGGCGCGACGACCTGCGCGCCATCGTGCTGGCCGCCGAGGGCAAGGCCTTCTGCGCCGGTGCCGACCTGAACTGGATGAAGGCCATGGCCGGCTACTCCTGGGACGAGAACCATGCCGACGCCACCAAGCTGGCCGAGATGCTTTGGGTGATCTATTCCTGCCCGGTGCCGGTGATTGCGCGCGTGCAGGGCGACGTCTATGCCGGTGGCGTCGGCCTGGTGGCCTGCGCCGACATCGTCGTCGCGGTGGACACGACGGGCTTCTGCCTCAGCGAGGCCAAGCTGGGCCTGCTGCCGGCCACCATCGGCCCCTATGTCGTCAAGGCCCTGGGCGAGCAGGCGTCGCGGCGCTATTTCGTGACGGCCGAGCGCTTTGCTGCCGCCGAGGCCAAGACGCTGGGCCTCGTGCACGAGGTCGTCGCGGCCGATGCGCTGGACAGCAAGGTCGATGAGCTCGTAACCGCCATCACCGCCAACGGCCCCGCCGCCGCGCGCGCCTGCAAGCAACTCGTCAAGGACGTGGCCAGCCGCGAGATCACACCCGAGCTGCGCGACATGACCGCGCGCCGCATCGCCGACATCCGCGCCAGCGCCGAAGGGCGCGAAGGGGTGCAGAGCTTCCTCAACAAGGCCAAGCCGAGTTGGCTGGCAGGCTGAGACCCCTTGATGAACGCAGTTTCGTCAGCGCCGGCAGTGCCGGGAAGCCTTGAAAAAAGGCGCGAAAGCCTGGACGCGCAGAAGGTGCTTCGTCTGCTAGCCAAAGGCCTGGCGCCGCTCGCCTTCACGCGAACCAAGCCGTCCTTCTTTACGCGCCCCGGCGACCTGGTTGTGGAGTTTGTCCATATCCACAAGTACACCTTCGGGCCGATGTTTCGCATGCACCTCGGAATTCGCGTATTGAACGACACAAAAGAAGACGGCATGCACCTGAATGGCCCGCAGATAGACGGCCTCGTAGACGCCTCCGCTTTGCGTTATGCGGCCCGATTCGAATACGGCCAGGATGCCGAATCCATCGCCGCTTGCGCGGCACTCATGGCCGAGGTCATCCGCCTGCAGGCCGAACCATGGTTTGCGTCGATGCGCCCAGTGCAGCAGCTTCTGGACTCACCGGAATCTCCGCTTCGGTCACAAAGCAAGGACGCCCTGCGCGCTGCCCTGTCCGGTGCTTTCAACGCTGACGCCATCGCGAGATCGCGCAGCAGGCTCGGCCTGACCGCATGAAGCTAGACGCCATCCAACTGCTTGCCCTTGCCGCCGCCCTCGGCTGGGCCAGCGGCTTGCGCCTTTATCTGACGGTGCTGCTGGTCGGTATCGCAGGGCATTGGGGCTGGATCGCCTTGCCGCTGGGCCTGCAGGTGTTGGCCTCACCGCTGGTGATGGGCGGCGCGGCCGTCATGACGATGGTGGAGTTCCTGGCCGACAAGGTCCCGCTGGTCGACAGCGCCTGGGATGCGCTGCACACGCTGATCCGCATTCCCGCGGGCGCGGCCCTCGTGGCCGGCCTGGTCAGCGGCTGGGCCGGTGACCATGGCCAGGCCTGGGGCATCGTTGCCGCGCTGGCCGGCGGTGGTCTTGCCGCCGCGGCGCACACGGCCAAGGCCAGCACGCGCGCTGCCGCCAACACTTCGCCCGAACCCTTCTCCAACATCGGCCTGTCGCTGGCCGGCGACGTGGCCGTGCCGACCATGCTGTGGCTGGCCTGGGCACACCCCCTGATCTTTTTCCCGCTGCTCGTGACGTCCCTCGCCGTCATGGGCGTGCTGACCTGGTTCTGCTTCAAGTTCGTGCGCGCGCTGTTCCGCCGCGTGCGGCGCCCCTCTCCCGCATGACTTCCCTCCAAGAGCGCAGCCGCGCCGCCGTCTGGCACCCCTGCACGCAGATGGCGCGTCTCGTCGACGTGCCGCCGCTGCCCATCGCGCGTGGCGACGGCCCCTGGCTGTTCGATACCGACGGCCGGCGCTATTTCGACGCCAACTCGTCCTGGTGGGTCAACCTCTTCGGCCACAGCGACAAGGCCCTGCACGACGCCATCAAGGCCCAGCTCGACACCCTGCCCCATGTGATGCTGGCCGGCTGCACGCACGAGCCCGCCGTGCGGCTGGCCGAGCGGCTGTCGGCCCGCACCGGCGGCGCGCTCGGGCATGTGTTCTTCGGCAGCGATGGCGCCAGCGCCGTCGAGATCGCGCTGAAGCAGAGCTTCCATTCGTGGAAGAACCGCGGCCTGACAACCAAGCGCGAGTTCGTCTGCCTGAAGAACAGCTATCACGGCGAGACGCTGGGCGCCTTGAGCGTGACCGACGTGCAGGTCTTCCGCGACGCCTACGACGCGCTGCTGATGCGCGCCCACATCGTCGCGTCACCCGACGCGCGCCTGGGCAACGAGGCCGAGGCGCTGGCCGCGATGCGCGCGCTGCTGGCCGAACGGCACGCCTCAATAGCCTGCGTCATCGTCGAGCCGCTGATCCAGGGCGCGGCCGGCATGGTCATGTACTCGCCGGCCTATCTGAAGGGCCTGCGCGAGCTGACGCGCGAGTTCGGCGTGCACCTGATCGCCGACGAGATCGCCGTCGGTTGTGGCCGCACGGGCACTTTCTTCGCGTGGGAACAAACCGGCGCCGATTGGCCTGACTTCATGCTGCTGTCCAAGGGCATCACCGCCGGGACCATGCCGCTGTCCCTCGTGCTGACGACGGACGACGTGTTCGCCGCCTTCTGGAGCGAGGACGTCACGCGCGGCTTCCTGCATTCGCACTCCTACACCGGCAACCCGCTGGCCTGCGCGGCGGCCAATGCGGTGCTGGACCGCTTCGACGCCGGCCAGCTCGACGCCAACCGCGCCCAGGCCGAACGCCTGACCCGCGCCTTCGCGCCTCTGGCTCAATCCACCCCACGTGTGAAGCATCTGCGCCAACGCGGCATGATCCTGGCCTTCGATGTGCAAGAGGCGCCACCGCGCTTCGCCGAGCGCTTCCACCTCGCGGCGCGCGCACACGAACTGCTGATCCGACCGATCGGCAGCACCGTCTACCTGATGCCCCCTTATTTGATCGACGACGCGACCGCGGCCTTCCTGGCCCAGGCCGTGACGGCGACCTTGAACGATGTCCTTGCTTGATCATCTGAGCGCCAAGCTCGCCGCCATCTCGGCGCAGAGCCTGACGCGCAAACTGCGTACCGCCGACAACGGCACCGCTCCCCGCCAAAGCATCAACGGCCGCGAGCTGCTGATGTTCTGCTCCAACGACTACCTGGGCCTGGCTGCGGAGCCTGCGATTGCCGACGCCATCTCTGAAGGCGCCCGCCTGTGGGGCGGCGGCTCCGGCGCCTCGCCCCTCGTCAGCGGCCACAGCGCCGCACACGAGGCCGTCAGCGAGACGCTGGCGCGTTGGTACGCGCCGCACATCCCGCAGGCCCGCGCCATCGGTTTCTGCACCGGCTATATGGCGAATCTCGCCGTCGTCACCGCCCTGGGCGATGAGCACACCGAGATCTTCTCGGAGCAGCTCAACCACGCCTCGCTGATCGACGCGGCCCGCCTGGCCAAGGCCAAGGTGACGCGCTATGGCCATGCCGACGTGGCCGGCCTGCGCGCCTTGCTGGCGGCCAGCACAGCCCAGGTGAGGCTCATCGTCACCGACGCCGTCTTCAGCATGGACGGCGACCTGGCGCCGCTGCCCGAGCTGCTCGCTCTCGCGAACGAATTCGACGCCTGGCTCATCGTCGACGACGCCCACGGCTTCGGCGTGCTGGGCGACAAGGGCCGCGGCTCGCTCGAGCACTTTGGCCTGCACAGCGAGCGCCTCATCCTGGTCGGCACGCTGGGCAAGGCCGCCGGCCTCGCGGGCGCCTTTGTGGCGGCCCACGCCACCATCGTCGACTACCTGCTGCAGGCCGCGCGCAACTTCATCTTCTCGACCGCCTCGCCGCCGGCCATCGAGCACGCGCTGCTGACCAGCTTCGAGCTGATCGAAGGCCCGCTCGGCGCCACGCGCCGCGCCAACCTCGTCGCGCTGCAAGCCCGGCTGCGCGCCGGCCTGATCGCGCTGATAGCCCGCCATCCGCGCCTGGGCTGGTCACTCACTGACGCGGCAACGCCCATCCAGCCCCTCATCGTCGGCGGCAATGCCGAGGTCATGGCGCTGGCTGCGGAGCTGGAGGCCGCCGGCCTGCGCGTGCCCGGCATCCGCCCGCCCACGGTCGCGGCGGGCACGGCGCGCCTGCGCATCACGCTGTGCGCGACGCACAGCGCCGCCGACGTGGACGCGCTGCTGCAAGCCCTGGAGCGCGCCGCCCTCACTGGCGACGCACGGCAGGACGCTCACATGGACGAGAGCTTGGCGAAAGCCTTCTCGTATGCGGGTTGAGTCTTGATCGCGCCATCCATGGCCCGCTTGGCCTTCATGTACGCAGCCTGGATGGGCTTGAGGTCGTCCTTGCCGACCTTGATGTCGCCCTTGGTCAGCTTGGCCAATTCCTTCAGGGCGACGTCGAGTTCGTCGGTGAAGCCCTTCATGATCGCGTTGATGCGCGCGAAATCGGTCAGCTTGGCCACCATCGCCGGGTCACCGGCGCCCAGCTTGATCGCGCCCTCGGCACCCTGTTCCAGGTCGGTGACGAGTTTCACGAAGGCCGTGATGCCGGCGATGAAGCCCTTCTCGGCGACCGGATCCAGCGTGGCCTTGTACTTGTTGAGGTCGATGCGCAGCGCCGCGATGCCGGCCTTGATCTTGCCCAGTTCGGGTGTCTTGTTCTTCATCGCGGCTTCAAGGCTTTTGATGAGGGGCTCGAAGCCCATCTTGCCGCCCGGCTTCTTGCCACCACGGGCCTTCTCGGCGTCCACCTTGATCTTCTGCCAGACGGAAACGAGCGTCGCGCCCTTGTCGAAAATGCCCATGCTGACTCCTGTTGCTGATTGCAGCCGCTGGTTCGGCCGACGGCACAACCGCCACGGCCACCTGCGCTTGTGTGGCCGCCAGGGCCCAATAAGTTCCCCATCCCGCTGACATGAGCCGCGCCTACTTCATCACCGGCACCGACACCGAGATCGGCAAGACCTTCGTCACCGCCGCGCTGACCCGTGCGCTGTCGGCGCGTGGCCTGCGCGTCGCGCCCATCAAGTCGCTGGCGGCTGGCCAGGAACTCGTCGACGGTCGCTGGGTCAACGATGACGTCGCCACGCTGCTCGCGGCGCAGAACCTGGGCCTGAGCGACACCGAAGTCGGTCCGCTGCAATTCCGCGAGCCTTGCGCCCCCCATATCGCCGCCAAGCTCGAAGGCCGCTCTATCGACCGCGACGCGCTGTTGGCCGCCATCCGCGCCACCGCGGCCAAGGCCGACATCGCCCTCGTCGAAGGCGTCGGCGGCTTCCGCGTGCCGCTGACCGACAGCTGGGACACCGCCGACCTCGCCGTCGACCTGGGCCTGCCCGTCATCCTCGTCGTCGGCCTGCGCCTGGGTTGCATCAACCATGCGCTGCTGACGGCTGAAGCCATCCGCGCCCGTGGCCTGACGCTGGCCGCCTGGGTCGCCAACACGGTAGACCCGCAGCAACCCCATGTCGCCGACAATCTGGCGGCCCTGCAAACCGGCCTGAAGGCGCCCTGCCTTGGCCATCTGCCCCGACTTTCCGACCCGCTGGCAGCCCCTGCCAGTCTCGACATCTCTGCACTGATCTCCGCATGAACCAGATCCAGACCCTCACCCCGACCACCGACGCTGACCGCCGCCAGGCCAAGCCCTGGACCGTGGCCGAGATCGCCGCGCTGTTCGAGCTGCCCTTCAACGACCTGCTGTTCCGCGCCCAGCAGGTGCACCGCGAGCACTTCGATGCCAACGCGGTGCAGTTGTCCACGCTGCTGTCCATCAAGACCGGCGGCTGCGAGGAAGACTGCGCCTACTGCCCGCAGTCGGCCCATTTCGACACCGGGCTCAAGGCCGAGAAGCTGATCCCGCTTCAGGAGGTCATGGAAGCCGCCCGCGCCGCCAAGCAGAACGGCGCGACCCGCTTCTGCATGGGCGCTGCCTGGCGCTCGCCGAAGCCGCGCCACCTGGAGGCCATCGGCGAGATGATTGCCGAGGTCAAGGCCCTGGGCCTGGAGACCTGCCTGACGGCCGGCATGCTGGAAGACGGCCAGGCCGAACAGCTGAAAACTGCCGGCCTCGACTACTACAACCACAACCTCGACACGGCGCCCGAGTTCTACGGCCAGATCATCACGACGCGGACCTACCAGGACCGTCTGGACACGCTGGAGCGGGTGCGCCAGCAAGGGCTCAAGGTCTGCTCGGGCGGCATCGTCGGCATGGGCGAGACGCGCCGCCAGCGCGCCGGCCTGATCGCCCAGCTCGCCAACCTCGACCCCTACCCCGAGAGCGTGCCCATCAACAACCTCGTGCAGGTCGAAGGCACGCCGCTGGCCGGCACCGCACCGCTGGACCCGCTGGAATTCATCCGCACCATCGCCGTCGCCCGCATCACCATGCCGCGCGCCATGGTGCGCCTGTCGGCCGGCCGCGAGGAGATGCCGGAGACGATGCAGGCGCTCTGTTTCCTCGCCGGCGCCAACTCGATGTTCTATGGCGACAAGCTGCTGACGACGAGCAACCCGCAGGCCGAGAAGGACCGCGAGCTGCTGGCGCGCCTGGGCATGCGCTGCTCGACCGAGGCCGAGCTGACGCCGTCAGACGCGGCCGCCAAGGTGCAGGTCTGCACGCACTGATATGAAGACCGTTCTGCTGCTCATCGCCACGCTGGCCCTGTCCGGCTGCGCCTTCGTCTACGACCAGGTGCAGGACATCGCGCAGGCCCAGTGCGCCAGCAACGGCAGCAACGCCCAGGACCGCCGCGCCTGCGAAAAGCGCAACGCGCCGGCCTATGACGACTACGAGGCGCGGCGCAAGCGCATGCAGCAAGGCCAGCCCGGCTGAAACCCTGCCCGCCTCATCACCGCCAGCGACCCTGGCACCGCCTGAACACCGTGTAGAAGGTTCACGAGACCGGAGACAAGAAGAAATGTTCAAGAAGATCCTCATCGCCAACCGGGGCGAAATCGCCTGTCGAGTCGCCGCGACTGCGCGCCGCCTTGGCATTCAAACGGTCGCCGTTTACTCCGACGCGGACGCGCAAGCCCAGCACGTGCAGGCCTGCGACGAAGCCGTTCACATCGGCGGTCCGGCGCCGCGCGACTCCTATCTGCAGTGGCAGCGCATCCTCGAGGCCGCCAAGGCCACCGGCGCGCAGGCCGTCCACCCCGGCTATGGCTTCTTGAGCGAGAACGAAGCGTTCGCGCAAGCCTGCGCCGACGCTGGCCTGGTCTTCATCGGTCCGCCGCCGAGCGCCATCCTCGCGATGGGCCTGAAGGCCGAATCCAAGCGCCTGATGGAAGCGGCGAATGTGCCGCTGGTGCCGGGCTATCACGGCGCCGACCAGGACCCCGCCCTGCTCAAGCGTGAAGCCGACCGCATCGGCTACCCGGTGCTGATCAAGGCCAGCGCCGGCGGCGGCGGCAAGGGCATGCGTGCCGTCTACAACGCGGACGAATTCGACGCGTCCCTCGCCTCCTGCAAGCGCGAGGCCATCAACAGCTTCGGCGACGACGCGGTGCTGATCGAGCGCTATGTGCAGAAGCCCCGCCACATCGAGATCCAGGTCTTCGGCGATTCGCAGGGCGACTGCGTCTACCTGTTCGAGCGCGACTGCTCGGTGCAGCGCCGCCACCAGAAGGTGCTGGAGGAAGCCCCGGCGCCAGGCATGACGCCCGAGCGTCGCGCCCAGATGGGCGAGGCCGCCGTCGCGGCCGCCAAGGCGGTCGGCTATGTCGGCGCCGGCACGGTCGAGTTCATCGCCGAGCAGGATGGCCGCTTCTATTTCATGGAAATGAACACGCGGCTGCAGGTCGAACACCCGGTCACCGAGGCCATCACGGGCCAGGACCTGGTGGAGTGGCAATTGCGCGTGGCCTCGGGCGAGCCGCTGCCGCTCAAGCAATCGGAGCTGCGCATGCACGGCCACGCCATCGAGGCCCGCATCTGCGCCGAGAACCCCGACGGCGGCTTCCTGCCCGCCACCGGCTCGTTGGACGTGGCCCGCTGGCCGGCCCACGTGGCCTTCCAGCGCGGCAATGTCCGCATCGACGCCGGCGTGCGCGAGGGCGATGCCATCAGCCCCTACTACGACTCGATGATCGCCAAGCTCATCGTCTGGGGCGAGGACCGCGCCCAGGCGCTGGCCCGGCTGGACCTGGCGCTGCGCGACACCCATATCGTCGGCCTGCAGACCAATGTCGCCTTCCTGCGCCGCTGCGCAGCGACGACCTCTTTCTCGAACGCTGACCTCGATACCGGCCTGATCGAACGCGAGAAGGCGGTGCTGTTCGACCAGCCCGGCCTGGCGCTGCGCGTCAGCGCGGCTGCCGTCGTCGCCCACACGCTGGCGATCGAAGGCGCGACCCAGGGCCGCGACCCCTGGAGCGCTCGCGACGGCTGGCGCATGTTCGGCTCGGCCACGCGCCGCTTCGACCTCGAAGCCGGCGGCAGCCATCACGAGGTGCTGCTGTCGCGCCATCACCGCGGCGGCATGACGCTGACGGTGGAGGGCGAAGCCATCGAGTTCGCCGTGCAGTCGGCCGACGCCGAGACGCATGAACTCTTCCTCGGCACGGAGCGTGTCGCTGTGAAGACCTATGCCCAGGGTGAGCGCGTCGCCGTGTTCTCAGCGAATGGCTCAGCCGTGCTGACCGAAGTGGACGTCATCGCCCACGCCGGCGACTCGCCCAGCGAAGGCGGCCGACTGACCGCCCCCATGCCCGGCAAGCTGGTGGCCTTCCTCGCCAAGGCCGGCGACACCGTCACCAAGGGCCAGCCCCTGGCCGTCATGGAGGCGATGAAGATGGAGCACACCATCTCCTCGCCGCGCGACGGCAAGGTGGCCGAGCTGCTGTTCGCCGTCGGCGACCAGGTCGGCGACGGCGCCGAGCTGCTGAAGCTGGAGGCTTGAAGACCATGGCCCTGCCCTCGCACGTCAAGATCCTCGACGTCGGCCCGCGCGACGGGCTGCAGAACGAGAAGGAGAACGTCTCCACCGAGCACAAGGCCAAGCTGGTCTCGATGCTGCAGGACGCCGGGCTCAAGGAGATCGAGGTCACCAGCTTCGTCAGCCCGAAATGGGTGCCGCAGATGGGAGACAACACGGCCGTGATGGCGGCCATAGCCCGCCGCGCCGGGGTGCGCTATTCGGTGCTGGTGCCCAACCTCAAGGGCCTGGAGCCGGCGCTGGCCACCCAGCCCGACGAGATCCTCGTCTTCACGGCGGCCAGCGAGGCCTTCACGCAGAAGAACATCAATTGCTCCATCGCCGAGAGCCTGGAGCGCTTCGCGCCAGTGATTGAAGGCGCGCATGCAGCCGGCATCAAGGTGCGCGCTGCGCTGTCCTGCGCGCTCGGCTGCCCTTATGAGGGCGAGATCACCGCCGACCAGGTCGAGGCCGTCGTGAAGCCGCTGCGCGAGCTGGGCGTGGACGCCATCGACATCGCCGACACCATCGGCGTCGGCACGCCGCGCAAGGTGCAGGCGGCGATGGAGAGGGCGTTGAAGCACTTCCCGCTGGCCGAGGTGTCGGGCCATTTCCACGACACCTATGGCCAGGCGCTGACCAATATCTACGCCAGCATGGAGCTGGGCCTGTACAGCTTCCACGCCAGCGTGGCCGGCCTGGGCGGCTGCCCCTATGCCAAGGGGGCGACGGGCAATGTCGCGACGGAGGACGTCGTCTTCATGCTGAACGGCCTCGGCATTGAAACCGGCATCGACCTCGACCGGCTCGTCGATGCCGGCGCCTTCATCTCGAACGTGCTGGGCCGCCCGCCGGTGTCGCGCGTGGCGCGGGCGGTGCTCGCCAAGCGCGCCGGGTAAAACTGAAACAGGCTTTCACCCCGATGGCAACGGGCCTGGCGGCCCGTGACGTTCGTTTACACCGGCGCTCCCGTGTCGGTTGTCACGGTCCGCCTTACGGAAAACTTACCCACCGGCGACCGACCCCGGCTGTAATCGCCCCCGTCATAAATACAAGGACGTTGGGTTGGCCGGGGCGCATTGGAGACGATGCGGGCCACTCACGGTAGGCCATGAACTTTCAGCCTCTGAGTCTGCACAAGACCCGCTTTCATGCGGGCAAGCCCACGCCGTTCGGCATCTTCGACGGCAGCGGGCGCCTGCTGCTGGCACGCGGCCATCAATTCGAGAGCGTCGATCAGCTCGAGAAGCTGATCGAACGCGAAGCGACGGTGGACGTGCGCGAATTCGACGACACGGCGCGCCGCATCGCCAACGCGCGGCGCGACCAGCTGCCGGCGTATTGGGACGAAAGCATGGGCGAGGTCGGGCGGCTGCTGCGCGCCAGCCCGACGAGCGACTTCACGCAGTCACTGGACCAGGCCTCCCGTCCCTTGATGGCTCTCATCGAGCGCGACCCCGATCTGGCCATCCTGCAGGCGGTGCGGGCCGAGGCCGTCGAAGGCGGCCCGACCGCCTATGCCAGCCGGCATGCCGTGCACACGGCCACCGCCGCCTGCCTGGCGGCGAGCCGGCTGGGCTGGTCGACAGCGCAGAAGCAATGCGTGCTGCGCACCGCGCTGACGATGAACATCGCCATGGCGGAGCTGCAGAACAAGCTGGTGACCCAGGTGTCGCCGGTCACGCCGCTGCAGCGCGCCGAGATCGAGTCCCACCCCGAGCGCAGCGCGGCCATGCTGGAGATGGCCGGCGTGACGGACACCGACTGGCTGGAGGCGGTGCGCCAGCACCATGAAGAGCACGACGGCACGGGCTACCCGCATCGTCCGGCCCAGGTCAACGCGGTGGCGCAGCTGGTGCACAGCGCCGACTGCTTCACCGCCAAGCTCAGCCCGCGCCTGAAGCGCCCGCCCCTGCTGGCCGATGCCGCGGCGCGGCTGCAATACCAATGCGCCAAGGGCGATCCGCTGACCGCCGCCCTCATCAAGGAGTTCGGCCTCTACCCGCCGGGCTGCACGGTGCGCTTGAAGTCCGGCGAAGTGGGCATGGTGATGAAGCGCGGCGAAAGCGCCAGCACGCCTCTCGTGGCCGTGCTGACGGACCGCCAGGGCAATCTGCGCATCGAACCGGCCAAACGCGACACGGCCAAGCCGGAGTTCGGCATCGCGGCCGTGGTGCCGCTAGCGGGGTTGAAAGTACGTGTCGGCCTGGAGAAGTTGATCCAGGCCGTGCCTGACTAAGCCCTCAGCTCCCACAAGACATTGACGATGCGCCAGCGGCCCTCGACCTGGGCCATGTGCATGTAGTCGATCCAGGCCTCGGCGTCGACGCGCACGCTGGCGGTGCGGCCGAAGACGTCGAGGATCTTCACGTCGGCGCGCTTGCCGGTTTCGGGCTTGTGGCTGCGCGTGTACTGCACCAGCGTCATCGCGCCCATGTTCTGCAGCTCGCCGCGGCCGTCGGGCAGGCGCTTGACGATGCGCTTGGCCAGCTCGGGATGCAGTGAGCGCTCCATGCGTGCCGCGTCGCCGGCATACCAGCCCTCGATGTAGTCGCGCGCGCAGGCCTCGATGGCGGCGGCCTCAGGTTCGGCGGCACTCGCCGCCGTGGCAGCCGCGGCCAGGGCCGCGCTGCTCATGAAGATGCGTCTTTGCAAGATGGGCTCCGTCCGGGATGGCGAACGGCGCGCAGCATCGCAGCAAGCAGGGCTGCGCGGAAGTGACTTCCGGCTAGCCGAGCTTGTCCAAGGCATTCTCGATCTGCCCCCGCTCATGATCACCCAAGCCGCGGCCGGCGCGGCGCAGGCGCTCGACAAGGCTGGCGTCGACCGGTTTGGCCTGGCCGAGCTTCTCCGCCACGCGCAGCAGCACCTGCAGGCGCTCGAAGCCGCCCTCCATGCTCTCGGCGCTGGTGAGAACGCGCTCCACGCCCGCGGGGCCCAGCTTGGGCCGGTCCAGCAGGCGGTTCAGGGCCTCGCGCCGTTCGAAGCCACCTGAGATGCCGCCGGCGGCGCGGGCATAGGCATCGACCAGTTCGGTCTCATCGCCCTGCATGCGTTGTGCGACGGCGCCCAGGGCCTCGCGCTTCTCGAAGTCGCCCTGGATGCGCGTCGCGGCCTGCACGGCAGCGGCGAGTACGGCGGGCTGGGGCGTGACGGACACCTGCTTGTCGATGGCCGAGCGCAATTCGAAGTCGCCACCGATACGGTCCAGCGCCGCGGTCCAGGCGGCCAGCACGGCAGGGCTGTCGAGCAGCCTGGGGGCCAGCGCGCCCAGCGCCTCGCGGCGCTCGAAGTCGCCGTCGATGCCGGCCGCGGCGGCCAGCCAGCTCAGTTGCTGCGGCTCGGCCAGCGGCTGGCGGGCGATGGCGCTGAGGGCCTCGCGACGCTCGAAGGCGCCCTGCAGGCCCGCGGATGCGGCGATGAGACGGTCCAGGGTCGCCGCGGGCATCGGCGCGCCGAGCCCGAGCGCGGCCTCGATGCGGCGACGGCGCTGGAAGTCCTCCTGGGCGCGCTCGACGTCGGCGATCACGGCGTCGATGCCGCCCTTGGCGAACAGCTTGCGGGCCCTCACCTGGGGATCGGTCAGGCTCTCGGCCATGCGCTGCACGGCCTTGGCCCACCACTGGCGGCCGGCCTCGTCCATGGGCAGGCTGTGGCCGCCGACGCGGTACTCACGCTCGATGCGGCCCTCGCCCATGGACTTGAGCACCATCTCGCGCGTCAGCCCACCCTCGCGTTCCTTGACGGTCAGCGTGCCGGTCAGCGTCTGCACCTCGTCCTCGGCGTCGTTGAAGGCCGCCTTGCCATCCAAGGTCACCGCAAAGCTGCCGCCCGGATAGCGGCTGTAGATGCGCGTGCCGCGTACCGAGAAGGCCATGCTGTCGCCCAGACCGCCAAGGTCGAAGCGGTCCAGCAGACTGCGCCCGTCGGTGTGGCTGACGACGACGGCCGGCATCGCGACGAGGGCGGCCAGGATCACGGCCACCAGGCCCCAACGCAGGCCGCGGCGCTCACGAGGCGTCTCGTCATCGCCCTTCAGCAGGCGGCGCACACGGGCGAACAATGGCGAGCCCGCACTGGCGGCGCCACAGGCCAGGGCCGGGCCGTGCCGGCCGCCCTGGGCCTTCAGCGCCTCGGCGCAGCGCAGCAGGCTTTGCGCCAGCGCCAGGCGCTGGCCCGAGGGCGCCGCGGCGGCGGCGTCGCAGGCCAGCTCGGCCAGCAGATCCAGGCGCTGCAGTGCGACGCGGTTCAGCGCCTGCGGCCACAGCAGGGCCTTCATGACGGCGGCCAGCAGGCGCCAGGCCGGGTCGCGGCGACGCAGATGGGCCAGTTCGTGGCCAAGCACCGCGCGGGCTTCGTCGTCGGGCAGGTCCAGACACCAAGCGGGCAGGCAGAGCACGCGCCCTGGCGCCAGCAAGGGGCTGGCCCAGCCCGGGCGCGCATGGCGCAGTGCCGGCAGGGGCAGACCGAGGTCGGCCGCGAGGCGGCCCGCCAGCGCACGCCAGCGCACATCGGCCAATGCGGGCAGGCGCCGCACGGCGCGGCGCAGCCAGGCCCATTGCAGGGCCAGGCCCAGCAGCATCAGCACGGCGCCGGCCAGCCACAGCGCCACGAAGCCGACGGCGACGTCATGGGCCTTGGGCGCCAGCGGGGTCGCGATCGGCAAGGCGCCGAGCTGGGCGCTGGGTCGCACGGCCGGCGGCGCTTCGACGACGACCGACTGGACATCGGCCGGCGTCTGCACGCGATCACGCGCGGGCTCATGCGCAACGAAAGTGGGTGGCGCGACATCGGCCGGCGCGGCTTGCGGCAGCGCAGGCAGCAGCGGCAGGCTGGCGCTGACCAGGCCACCCAGCAGGGCCAGGCGCCACAGCGTCTCCTGCGTGGACGTGGCCAGGCGGGCCAACAGATGCGCGCGCTCGGCGGCCCACAAGGCGCCGATCAACAGGCTGCTGTGCAGCAGATAGCTGCACAGCCAGGTCAGCAGCACATCGGTCATCGCGCATCTCCCTTGCGTTGTTTCAGCAGTGCCTGCAGTTCGGCCAGCTCCTTGGCATCGACGCCGCGGGCGTCCAGCAGATGGCTGACGAGGGCGCTGGCACGGCCGGCGAACAGGCTGTCGACCAGGCTGCCGACCATGGAGCGCTGCACATCAGCCTGGGTCACCAGCGCCTGGTAGAGCAGCGCCCGGCCCTCACGGCGGCTGCTCAGCAGGCCGCGCTTCTCGAGCCGGGTCAGCAAGGTCGCCACCGTCGTGTGCGCCAGGTCGCGCTCGCCACGCAGAGCCTCGGCCACCTCCGCCGTGCTGGCCTCGCCGCGTGCCCAGAGCACGCGCATGAGGCTCAGTTGCAGATCACTCAGCGAGACCTCGCCCGCGCCGATTTCCTCGTCCATGACATTCTTCTACAGTTGTCGTACTACAAATGTAGAAGATTCAATCGTCGGCTGGCAAGTGCCTTTCGGCAGGGGTCAGGCCCCGGGGTTGCGCAGGCGCTGGCTGAACCACCACAGATGGCCGTCGGGGTCGATACAGCCATAGCTGCGGTCGGTCCAGTATTCAGGGCCGTAGTCGTTGTTGGTCAGCTCATAGGTCACGCGGGCGCCGGCGGCCTGGGCCTGCGCGCAGTGGGCATCCGCATCGTCCACATAGAGGAACAGGCTCTGCGTGTTGGCGCCGCCAGCGGCCTTGGGCGAACGCAGCGGCGCACCGAAGCGCACCTCGCGCTCGGCGCTGCCCTCCGCCACCATCAGCATGGCCTCGCCGTAGCGCAGCTCGCTGTGCATGACGCTGCCGTCGGGGTCGTCCACGACGATGACGACCTCGAAGCCGAAGGCCTTCTGGTACCAGGCGATGGCTTCGCGCGCGTTCTCGCAGTAGATGGCCGAGGACAGGCGCGGCCAGCCGGGTGGGGTGGGTTTCATCGCGGTCTCGCAGGAGCTTGAGTGCGGTTCAATCCTCGCATTCCGACTGCCGTGTCGCCACACCATGAAACGAATCGCCGCCTGCACCCTCGCCCTGCTCTGTGCCTTCAGCGCACACGCCCAGGAGGCCGCGCCCGCCTATGACGCCGCCAAGGCCCAGGCCTGGGGCGCCAACGACCAGGGCCTGCGCCCCTATGTCCTCGTGCTGCTGAAGACCGGCCCCAAGCGCATGCCCGACGGCCCCGAGCGCGACGCGATGTTCAAGGGCCATTTCGCCAATATGCAGCGCCTGGCCAAGGAAGGCCTGCTCGTCTATGCCGGCCCGCTGGATGGCCAGAACGACCTGCGCGGCCTCTTCATCTTCGCCACCAAGGACCTGGAGGTGGCGCGCAAGGCCGTCGACACCGATCCCGTCATCATCAATGGCGAGATGGTGGCCGATGTGCACCGCCACTTCGGTTCGGCGGCGCTGATGGCGGTCAACGACTGGCATACCAAGCTGATCAAGCCCAAGCCCTGAGCCAGGCCATAAGCCGCTAAGCTGCCGCCCGTATTCACGGGAGGCTTACAAAATGATCCTGGGCATCGACCTGGGCACCACGCACAGCGCGGCCGCCATTTTTCGCGACGGCGCACCGGTGCTGATCCCCAATGCCCATGGGGATTTTCTGACGCCGTCCGCCGTCAGCCTGGACGAGCAGGGCCACACCCTCGTCGGCCTGGCGGCTCGCGAGCGCGCCGGCCTGCATGCCCAGTCCACTGCCCTCGCCTTCAAGCGCTGGATGGGCAGTGACAAGCGCATCACGCTGCGCACCGGCCGGCACGAGAAATCACTGCGTGCCGAGGAGCTGTCGGCGCTGGTGCTGCAGTCGCTGAAGGCCGATGCCGAAGCCTTCCTGGGCGAGCCGGTCACCGAGGCCGTCATCACCGTGCCGGCCTATTTCAACGAAGCCCAGCGCCGCGCCACGCGCACGGCGGGCGAGATCGCCGGGCTCAAGGTCGAACGTCTGCTCAACGAGCCCACGGCCGCCGGCCTGGCCTATGGCCTGCAGGAACGCCCCGAGCACAGCAGCTTCCTGATCTTCGACCTCGGCGGCGGCACCTTCGACGTGTCGGTGCTGGAGTATTTCGAAGGGGTCGTCGAAGTGCGCGCCAGCGCCGGCGACACGCGGCTGGGCGGCGAAGACTTCAGCCGCGTCATCGCCCAGCTGTTCGCCAGGCACTGCGCCGCGCTGAGCACCGAGGAGCGCCAGGCCTGGTTCGAAAGCGAGACCTGGTGGCGCCTGGCCGAGCAGGCCAAGCGCGACCTCGGCGAGCGGGACAGCGCTGAGGTCAGCACGGTCTGGCGCGAGCGCCCTCTGAGCGCCACCTTGAGCCGCACCGATTTCGAGGCCGCATCGCAGGATCTGCTGCAGCGCCTGCGCCGCCCCATCGAACGCGCGCTGGCCGATGCCCAACTCGACCCGGGCGGCCTGGCCGAGGTCATCCTCGTCGGCGGCGCGGCGCGCATGCCCATGGTGCGCCAGCTCGTCGCGCGCCTGTTCCAGCGCCTGCCGCTGCGCAACCTCGACCCCGACCTCGCCATTGCGATGGGCGCCGGCGTGCAGGCCGGCCTGAAGGCGCGTGACGCGGCGCTGGACGACATCGTGCTGACCGATGTGATGCCCTACTCGCTGGGCATCATCGCGGCCACCGCCATAGGCGGCCGCATGGTCAACGACCGCTTCTCGCCCATCATCGAACGCAACACGCCGGTGCCGGTCTCGCGTGTGGAGCAATACCGCACCCTCGCCGACCAGCAGCAGGTGATCCTCGTCGACGTGCGCCAGGGCGAGTCGCCGGTCGGGTCCGAGAACCTGTCCCTGGGCAAGCTCGAGATCCCCATCGCGCCCGCACCCGCCGGCGCGGGTGGGGTGGATGTCCGCTTCACTTATGACGCCAACGGCCTGCTCGAGGTCGAGGCCCACGACTTCCCGGGGGGCAAGCGCCACGAACTCGTCATCGAAAGCCAGGGCGCACGCCTGAGCCCCGCCGAGATCGCCACGACTCGCGAACGCCTGCAGGCCCTGAAGCGCCACCCGCGCGATGAGCAGGACAACCGCTACCAGATCGAGCGCGCCAAACGCCTGTTCGAGGACCGCCTGGGCAATGACCGCGTGATGCTGCAGGACTGGCTGGCCCAGTTCGAGCTGGTGCTGCAGACGCAGGACCAGCGCGCCATCCGCGCGGCGCGCCAGCAGTTCAAGGAAGCGCTGGACAGCATCGACACGTCCTTCAGGTTCTGACGCGATGCAGGAGCAAGACTGGGCCCTGCTGGAGCTGGAGCCGACGACAGACCTCGCGGCGATCAGGAAGGCCTATGCGCTGAAGCTGCGCGTCACGCGGCCGGATGACGATGCCGAGGCCTATCAGGCCTTGCGCTCGGCGTACGAGCGCGTACAGCAGTGGGCGAAATGGAGCAGCGAAGAAGCGCCGGCTCCCGAAGCCCCCACGGAAGTCCCGACGGAACGCCTGGAAACGCCCGCCCCAGCCCCGTCCGAGGACCTGGCGCTGACCGCGCCCCGTGCCGACCCCGTCACGCTGGTGGAGCAGGCCGAGACCGTCTGGAACGAGCACGGGCACGAGGCCTTCGTGGCCCACTGGCCGTATCTGCGCGAGCAACTCGAGGCGTTGCCGCTCAGTGCCGCGGCCTCGGCGTCGCAGGCTTTTGCGGACTGGACGCTGCGGCACCCGGCCATGCCGGGTGCAATGCTGGCGCACTTGGAAACCTATTTCGGCTGGCGCGACGACTACCGCAGTGAGCAGCAGCTCGGTCCCGAACTCGCGCAGGCCTTGCATGCGCTGTTGGACGACGTGAGACCACGCCTGCTGAACGATCCGGAGCTGCTCAGCCAGGCGGCGCCGCTGTTCAGCCTCGACGCACTGAATGCCCACCCCCGCACCCGCTGGAAGGCATGGCTCGCCGGCGCCGCCAGCGCGCAGACGCTCGCGCGCATCAAGGCCGGCCTGGGCGAGCACCTGCTGACGCGCCTCGGTCTGCAGCCCACGTCCCAGAAGAGCCTGGACTTCCTGCTGCTGACCGGCCTGCTTCTGCGCTGGGCGCCGCTGCTGCTGCTCATCACCGCCGCGCTGTTCGTGGCCACTTCAGACCTGCAGTCGGCCAGCATGGCAGCCGTGGCCGTCGCGCTGAGCGTGATGGCCTGGCGGGGCGTGTCGTCCATTCTGGGCGCCTGCCTGCGGGATGGCCTGAAGGTGCTGGACCGCGCTGGCGGGGACGCGCCACCGCCCACTCTTGCGCCGGCCCACCGCACCTGGATCGGCCTGGGGCTGTTCGTAGCGGGTGCGCTGTTCGGCGTGTTCGCGGGCAAATGGCCAACACCCATCGGCGACGCGTGGGGCTTTCTGTGCATCGCGGCCGGCCTGCTCATGGGCCAGTGGGCGTTGAGCGCCGACCGCAGCCGCGCGCTGGCCGCCTCGCTCATCGCCGCCCTCTTCGTCTTCCACGCCATGTTCGGCCAGTTGCTGGCGCCAGCCACCTGGGCGGGGCTGGCCTGCTTGTGGACGTGCGTCAGCAGCCTGGCCTTCGAAGAGCGCTTGCCCAGCGCAATCGTCGGCCCCGTGGCGACCGTGGGCCGTCCGATCGGCAACGCCCTGGTCGTGAGCGACCACTGGGGCTCTTCGCTGGCCTGCTGGGTCCCGCTGGCGGTCGCTCTCAGCAGCTTTGCGCTGGATGGCCCGCGGCACGCGCTGATCATCTGGGGCTGCTGGAGCTTCGCCAGCTTCCTGCTCGTCAAGGCCCAGGCGGCCATCGACGAAGCCGTCCTGCGCTGGCTGTCGCGCAGCGCGAGCCAGGGCTGAGCCATGTGGGACCAGGACTGGGCCCTGCTGGGCATTGAGCCGACGACAGCGCTGGGGGCGATCAAGAAAGCCTATGCGCTGAAGCTGCGCGTGACACGGCCGGATGACGACGCCCAGGCCTACCAGGCGCTGCGCAGCGCGTACGAGCGGACACAGCAGTGGGCGAAGTCACAGGAGTTCCCGGCCCCCGACCCGGTGGATCCAGAACCGGAATCGGCCGTCGCCCCTGTGTCCGTCTCGCGCACGAAGGCGGCCCAAGACGCAGCGCCTCCCGAACCTGAGTCACCTCACGACATCGTCCAGAGCCTGCATGCGCTGTGGCAGCAGCAAGGGTCGCCGTCCCTGAAAGCCGCGTGGCCGGCTGTGCACGCCTTGCTGGAGGCCCAACCCCTGGCAAGCCATGCCGAGTGGTCGGCGCACTTCGCGCATTGGGTCATCCAGCACGACAACCTGCCGGACGACTTCGTGTTCGCGCTGAATCACTACTTCGATTGGCAGGGCGATTTTCGTGTCGAGCGCCAGATCGGCGCCCAGCTCGCCGCAGCCGTGCAGCAGACCCTGCACACGCGGCTGACGCGCCCCGCCATGCCCAGCGAGGAATTGAGGGAGAGGGTCAAGCCACTGCGGCAACTCGACAAGTTGCGCGGCCAGCGGGGCAGGGGCTTGTGGATCGCCACGCTGCTGCGGCCCGTGCTGATGCGAATGCTGTCCGGCATGGACCCTCGCACACTGGGGCAGTGCGGCATCGATCCGATGATGCGTCGATCCCTCGACAAGCAGTTGCAGGCGGCCTGGCTGTTGCGCGCCGGTCTGCTGGGAGGGTTGGTGTTCGCGCTGTTCCTGTTGGCATCCGATGACAGGGACCTGGCGACGTTGCGCATGACGATGTGGTGCCTGTGGGGCGCCGGCTGGCTTGCCGTCAGCCACATCTTCGGCCTCTTCATGCATCACGGCGTGGCACTGCAGCGCCCCGACAGGCCCGCACTCACCTTGCCGCTGCAGCGTTGGCGCCGACATCCGCGACAGCCAGCCATCGGCCTCGGCGTGGTCGCCGCCGCAGCCCTGCTGGCAGCGTTCGGCCAGGGGTGGGACCTCACGGCCATGGCGCTGCCGGTTCCGGATCACATCGCCGCATTGCTGCAGATGCTGCTGGACGCGGCGCCCTGGCTCGTGCTGTGGATGGGCGCCTTGCTGGCCTGGCCTCTGCATCCGGTCTTCAGCGCGGCCTGCCTCGGCTTGCTCGTGCCGGTGGGCGCGTTGCTGTTCCGCTGGGCATCGCCCGCAGACCCCTGGGCCGCCGTGATCGCCATCGCCGTGCTCTACGTGCTGGTCGGTGCCGCACGATTCGAGAACAGGTTGGGTGGCAACTTCCTGCTGGATGCCGTCTGCCGTCCCGTCACGAACACATTGGCTTTGGCCGATCGCTGGGGCTCGCCTTTCGCCTTGCTACCCAGCCTGCTCACGCTGGCCTATCTGTTCTCCGCACGGCCACACCCGCCAGCGACCTACCTCGTGCTGGCCTGGGTGCTGTCGACGCTGGCCCTGCACCAACTGCAGCACCGCGCCGAAACCTGGGCGCTTGCCCGCCTCAACCGCGCTTGAGCACCTTGGGCACCGGATTCGGCCTCAACCTGAACGCATCCGGCATGCCCGAACCCAGCAGCGGGCGCAGGTAGAGGCGGAAGGCATCGGTCACGTCGGTGCCACTGGCACTGATGAACTCGTCTTCCATCGTGCGCGTCTTGCCGGCGACGGCAGTGAGGGGCAACAGTTCGTAGTCCACCGCGTAGTAGCCGACGCGCTTGATGGCGACCGAACCGTCGCGGTCGCCGTGGAAGGCGTATTGCACGGCCTTCTCGCCGACCTCGCGGGCTTCGCGCTGGTCGACGTCGCTGACGCAGCCCAGGAAGCTGCGCTGCAGATAGCCGAAGGTGTCGCCGCGCACGCGCTTGATGCCCAGCTTGCCCTTGATCTCCTCGCAGAGCAGGTCGGCCAGCGCGCCGGTGCCGCTGAGCTGCACATTGCCGTGGGCGTCGCGCTCGAGGTCGCCCGCCAGCTTGGACAGCATGGGCGTGCCGGAGGCATCGTGGATGCCCTCGCTGACGGCGATGACGCAGCGGCCGAAGCGCTCGTAGGTGGCCTTCACGTCGCGCAGGAACTGCTCGTTGTCGAAGTGGCGCTCGGGCAGGTAGATGAGATGCGGGCCGTCGTCCTCGAACTTCTTGCCCAGGGCCGCGGCGGCCGTCAGGAAGCCGGCGTGGCGGCCCATGACGACGCCGACATAGACGCCGGGCAGGGCCGCGTTGTCGAGGTTGGCGCCCGCAAAGGCCTGGGCCACGAAGCGCGCCGCGGAGGCATAGCCGGGCGTATGGTCGTTGCCGACGAGGTCGTTGTCGATGGTCTTGGGAATGTGGACGCAGCGCAGCGGGTAGCCCGCCGCCTGCGCCTCTTCCGACACGATGCGCACGGTGTCCGACGAGTCGTTGCCGCCGATGTAGAAGAAGTGCGTGATGCCATGGGCCTGCAGCACCGTGAAGATCTCGCGGCAGTAGGTGGCATCGGGCTTGTCGCGCGTGGAGCCCAGCGCCGAGGCCGGCGTGTTGGCGACCAGCTCGAGGTTGTGGCTGGTCTCCTGCGTCAGGTCGACGAAGTCCTCGTTGACGATGCCGCGCACGCCATGGCGGGCGCCGTAGACCTTGCCCACGCCGGCCTGGCGACGCGCCTCGAGCACGACGCCGACGAGGCTCTGGTTGATGACGGCGGTGGGACCGCCGCCCTGGGCGACGAGGATCTTGGCGAGACTCATGAACGCTCCTGGCTGTCGTCAATCGACGGCGCGGAGTTTAGGTGCGTCGGAGTTTCATCCCGGTTTCAACCGCGCAATGCGGCCACCTCGGCACGGTGTCGCTCGCCCCAGTCGCGCAGGCTCAACAGCACAGGCTTCAGGCTCTCGCCGAAGGGCGTGAGGCGGTACTCGACCCGTGGCGGCACTTCGGCGTAGACCGTGCGCACCACGATGCCATCGGCCTCCAGCTCGCGCAACTGCATGGTCAGCACGCGCTGCGTGACGGCGCCAAGTTCGCGCTGCAGCTCGTTGAAGCGGCGCATGCCGCTCAGCAGGTGGAAGAGGATGACGGCTTTCCAGCGGCCACCGATGACCTCCAGCGTGGTCGACACGGTACAGGCGCGCCAGGCCGGCGCGGCTTCGTCTTGCGGGGCGTCCAAGGTGTCCTCCGTGATACCGAGGCAGAAGATTGTGCGTACTTCACAGCGGCACCGCCGCGTGAGAGGCTGGCGGCCCCTATTGAGGAGTACCCAATGAGTTCCGACCTGCCGACGATGCGCGCAATCCGCTACGACCGCGCCGGCCCCGCCCGCGAGGTGCTGCGCCTGGTGGCGGTGCCCGTGCCCGAGCCCGGCCCGGGCGAGGTGCTCGTGCGCATCCACGCCTCGGGCGTCAACCCGTCCGATGTGAAAAGCCGCAGAGCGCCGCAGATGCGCCACCCGGAGGTGACGCCGCACAGCGACGGTGCCGGCGTCATCGAAGCCGTTGGTAAGGGCGTGCCGGCCGCACGGCTGGGCGAGCGCGTGTGGCTGTTCAACGGACAATGGAAGCGGCCTTTCGGCACGGCCGCGGAGTGCGTGGCGTTGCCGGCCGGCCTCGCCGTGCCGCTACCCGACGGCGTGAGCTTCGAGACCGCCGCCTGCCTGGGCATCCCGGCGCTGACAGCCTGGGAGGCGGTGCATGGCGAGGATGCCGTCGAAGGCGAGACGCTGCTGATCCAGGGCGGCGCGGGTGCCGTCGGCCACTTGGCGGTGCAGTTCGCGGCGCAGGCCGGCAAGCGCGTCATCGCCAGCGTCAGCTCGGCCGACAAGGCGGCGCTGGCCCTCGCGGCGGGAGCCGACGCCGTCATCGACTACCGGCAGGAGGATGTGGCCGCGCGCATCGCGGCGCTGACCGGCAGCTGCGGCGTGGACCGCGTCATCGAGGTCAATCTGTCAGCCAACGCGGCCAGCTACACGCGCACCATTCGGCCGGGTGGCCGCGCCACGGTCTATGGCTCGGATGACTGGCAGGCCGTGCTGCCGCTGAGGGACTACCTCGTGCACGGCCTGGCGCTGCGCTTTTTCATCGTCTACGAGCTGAACGCGCAACGGCTTGCCGCCGGCATCGCGGGCGTGCACGCGGCGCTGGCGCGCGGGTTGGACGTGAGGATCGCGGCGCGCTTCGGGCTGGCTGACACGGCCGCTGCCCACGAGATGGTCGAGGGCGGCCGTCAGCTGGGCAACGTGGTGGTGTTGCCGAACACCTGAAGGGTCAGGCCCGCGACGACATCCAGGTTTCAAGTTGATCGGCCGGCATGGGCCTGGCGAACAGCCAGCCCTGGCCTTCGTGGCAGCCCAGGCCGATCAGGTACTGGCGCTGCTCCTCGGTCTCGATGCCTTCGGCGATGACGGTCAGGCCCAGGCCGCGGCCCAGGTTGATGACCATCTGCGCGATCGTCGAGCCGGCGGAGGAAGCCTGCGCCTCCTGCACGAAGGCGCGGTCGATCTTGAGGCGATCGACCTGCAACTGGCGCAACTGGCTGAGTGACGAGAAGCCGGTGCCGAAGTCGTCGATGGCGACGCTGAAGCCGAGCTGCTTGATGTCGGCCAGCACGCGCAGTACGAGGTCGGCGTCTTCCATGGCCATGGATTCGGTGATCTCGAGCTCGATGTTTTCGCCATGCACGCCACAGTCCTTCAGCGCCCGGCCCAGCATGTCGATGAAGCCGGGGTGGCGGAACTGGGCCATGGACACGTTGACGGCCATGCGGAAGTCGGCGTGGCCCAGGGCCTGCATCTTCTTGAGCTGGCCGCAGGCGGTGCGCATGACGAACTCGCCGATGGGGATGATGAGGCCGCTCTGCTCGGCCAGCGGGATGAACTGGTCGGGCGGGATGAAGCGACCGTCCAGCGTGCGCCAGCGCAGCAGCGCCTCGCAGCCGATGACACGGCCGTTGCCGAGGTCGACCTGGGGCTGGTAGACGACGAAGAGCTGGCTTTCCTCGAAGCCGGTGCGCAGGCCCTTGAGCAGCTTGAAGCGCTCGCGCGCATCGCTGCCCATCGCGGCAGAGAAGTATTGGGATGAGCCGCGCTGCTGCTGCTTGGCACGCTTCAGCGCGATCTGGGCATCGAGCAGCAGCTCGGAACCGACGGCCTTGGATTCGCCCAGGCGCACGAGGCCGGTGGTGGCCGACAGCTGCAGGCGTTCGCCGGCGACGACGAAGGGATCGGCAAAGACGCTGTTGACGGTGTCGGGGCAGACCTTGGCATGCTCGCCGAGCACGCCGAAGGTGTCGGCACCGACGCGGGCCATGGCCGTGTTCAGGCCCAGCATCTCGCTCATGCGGTGCACGACGGCCTGCAGCACCTGGTCACCGAAGTGATGGCCGAAGGCGTCGTTGATGTCGGAGAAGTCGTCGATGTCGATCAGCGCGAGGGTGACGCCCGACGGGTCCTTCAGGTTCTTGTCGAGCAGCTCGACGAAGCGGTTGCGGTTGGGCAGGCGCAGCAGCGGGTCGTTGTAGGCCTGGTCCAGCAGCTGGCTGTACAGCACGACGTTCTCGAAGCCGACCGCGATGTTGGAGCAGAAGGCCTTGAGCAGCTGCTGGTCGAGCTCGTCGAGCTCACGGCCGACATCCACCAGCGCGGCCATCGCGCGGCCCTGGCCCATGCCGAAGTACAGCACCGTGCCGTCGTCGTAGAGATTGCGCTCCTCGGCCAGGCAGCGTTCCAGGCGGTCGCGCACGGTGGCGATCTTGACCTGGGCCAGCGGCCGGTCGATGAGGCCGCTGTACTGGCCGGCGGCCGCGACGATGCGGACTTCGTCGCCCGTCTCGCCGCCCACCTGGGCGCAGACCAGACCCTCGGGCAGGATGCCGAGCAAGGCGCAGAGCTGGGTGACGACGCCTTCGGCGAAGCGCGACAGGCCGCGCATGCGCGACAGCGAGGTGCTGCTGTCGACGATCATCTCGAGGCCGCGGCGGTTGGCCTCCAGCGCGCAGATCTGGCGGTAGGAGCGCACGGCCGCGGTCAGCACCGTGTACAGCCGCGTGCGGGTCAGCTCCGACTTGGTCTTGTAGTCGTTGATGTCATAGGCCTGCACCGTCTCGATCTCGGGCGCATAGCCGGGCTGGCCGGTGCGCAGCACGATGCGCACGGCGTTCAGGCGCAGCTCGTCGCGGATATGGCGCACCAGTTGCAGGCCGGCGTCTTCGCTTTCCATGACGACGTCGAGCAGCACGACGGCAAGGTCGTCCTCGCTGGCGAGCAGCTGGCGGGCCTGGGCGGCGGAGGAAGCGTGCAGGAAGACGAGGGGCTGGCCTTCGACGGTCAGGCCCTGCATGGCCAGTTCGGTGGCCTTGTGGACGTCACCGTCGTCGTCGACGATGAGGATGCGCCAGGGCCGGTTTTGCGGGCGATGCTCGCCTTCGGCATGCTCGGGTTCATCGAGCAGCTCGAGCAGGTCGTCGTCAACGGCGGGCGTTTCTTGCATGGGGGCGAGGGCTCCGGGGCTGGGGCATCACGGCGCGGCCGCGGCTCCTACTCGTCAAGTAGCCGCAAGCGTACGGCATCCTCGGCCTTGTAGTCACGAAAAGCAGGGGCAAAAGTCCTGCGAATCGCCTCAACGTTTTGCGGGTTTGCCCGGACGCGGCGCGCTGTTACGACTCGCGCCGGTTACACGCGGCGGCAGGCCGGTGTGCTGGGTCAAGAGCTGGCCCTTGCGTGGGGTGGCGGCTTTCATCGGCGCCTGGGCCGCAGGCTTGCCGGTGGTGGAGTTCTTGCGCCGCGCGCTCTCGTAACTGCCGTCGGTCAGCGGTTGATAGCTCGGGATCAGATGGTGCTTGCCGTTGCCGATCAGGTCGGCCCGGCCCATGGCCTTGAGGGCCTCGCGCAGCAGCGGCCAGTTGTTGGCGTCGTGATAGCGCAGGAAGGCCTTGTGCAGGCGGCGGCGGCGCTCGCCGCGCACGATGTCGACGCTCTCGCCGCGCGTCTCGTCGCGGCTGATGCCCTTGAGCGGGTTCTTGCCCGAGTGGTACATCGCCGTGGCCGTGGCCATCGGGCTGGGGTAGAAGGTCTGCACCTGGTCGGCGCGGAAGCCGTTCTTCTTCAGCCAGACGGCGAGGTTCATCATGTCCTCGTCGCTGGTGCCGGGGTGGGCGGCGATGAAGTAGGGGATCAGGTACTGCTTCTTGCCGGCTGCCGCACTCGCGGCTTCGAACATCTGCTTGAAGCGGTCATAGCTGCCGATGCCCGGCTTCATCATCTTGGACAGCGGGCCGCCCTCGGTGTGCTCGGGCGCGATCTTCAGGTAGCCGCCGACGTGGTGGGTGACGAGTTCCTTCACGTACTCGGGCGACTCCACCGCCAGGTCGTAGCGCAGGCCGGAGCCGATCAGGATCTTCTTGACGCCCGGCAGCGCGCGCGCGCGGCGGTACATCTTGATCAGCGGGTCGTGGCTGGTGTTCAGGTTCGGGCAGATGCCCGGGTAGACGCAGCTGGGCTTGCGGCAGGCGGCCTCGATCTCGGGGCTCTTGCAGCCGATGCGGTACATATTGGCCGTGGGGCCGCCCAGGTCGGACACGATGCCGGTGAAGCCCTTGACCTTGTCGCGCATCTCCTCGATCTCGCGGATCACGGAGTCTTCCGAGCGGCTCTGGATGATGCGGCCCTCGTGCTCAGTGATGGAGCAGAAGGTGCAGCCGCCGAAGCAGCCGCGCATGATGTTGACGCTGAAGCGGATCATTTCCCAGGCCGGGATCTTGGTCGCGCCGTCGTGGCCGCCCTTGTCGTCCGCATAGCTGGGGTGCGGGCTGCGCGCGTAGGGCAGGTCGAAGACGTGGTCCATCTCCGGCGTCGTCAGCGGGATGGGCGGCGGGTTGATCCAGAGGTCGCGCTCGCCGTGGCGCTGCACCAGCGCGCGGGCGTTGCCGGGGTTGGTCTCGAGGTGCAGCACGCGGTTGGCGTGGGCATAGAGCACCGGGTCGCTCTTGACCTTTTCATAGGCCGGCAGGCGCACGACGGTGTGGTCGCGCGGCGGCATCTGGATGCGGCCGGTCTTGTGCAGGGTGATGGGCTTGGGCGCGCCCGGCTCGTCGTTGGACGCGCAGGCCTTGTTCTCTTCGATGATCTGGTAGGGGCTGATCAGCTCGTCGATGCGGCCCGGGCGGTCCACCTCGGTCGAATCGAGCTCGAACCAGCCCTCGGCCGTCGGGTCGCCGTCGCGACGCATGAAGGCGGTGCCGCGCACATCGGTCAGGGCCTCGATGGGCTCGCGGCGTGCCAGGCGATGGGCGATCTCGACGATGGCGCGCTCGGCATTGCCATAGACCAGCAGGTCGGCCTTGCTGTCCACGAGGACGGAGCGGCGCACCTTGTCCTGCCAGTAGTCATAGTGGGCGATGCGACGCAGAGACGCCTCGATGCCACCGATGACGATGGGCACGTCCTTGAAGGCTTCCTGGCAACGCTGGGTGTAGACCAGCGTTGCGCGGTCAGGGCGCTTGCCGCCTTCGCCGCCGGGCGTGTAGGCGTCGTCGCTGCGGATTTTTCGATCAGCCGTGTAGCGGTTGATCATGGAATCCATGTTGCCGGCCGCGACGCCGAAGAACAGATTGGGCTTGCCCAGCGCCTTGAAGGCGTCGGCGCTGCTCCAGTCCGGCTGGGCAATGATGCCGACGCGGAAACCCTGGGCCTCCAGCGTGCGGCCGATGACGGCCATGCCGAAGCTGGCATGGTCGACGTAGGCATCACCGGTGACGATGATGATGTCGCAGGAATCCCAGCCGAGCTGCTCCATCTCCGCCCGGCTCATGGGCAGGAAGGGCGCGGGGCCGAAACGCTTGGCCCAGAAGGGGCGGTAAGCGGTCAGGGCCTTGGGGGCGGCAATGGGCAATGCGGACATAAGAGGTGGATTGTCGACGGCAGGCCCAGAAAGCACAAAGCCCGCGCAGGGCGCGGGCTCGGGGCACTAGGCCGGGGCGTGAATTACAGCGCGCGGATGTTCGCGGCTTGCAGGCCCTTGGGGCCCTGCTTCACTTCGAATTCGACTTGGGCGCCTTCGGCCAGCGTGCGGAAGCCGCCGTTGTTCTTGATTTCGCTGTGGTGGGCGAACAGGTCCTTGCTGCCGTCGGCCGGCGTGATGAAGCCGAAGCCCTTGCCGTCATCAAACCATTTGACGGTGCCGGTTTGCATGGTGCTCATGAGAATTTCCTTGGTGTCGTTGAATCAAATTCGCCTTCAGCCCGAGCGGCTGCGGCAAAACACAACACTCAAGATCAGACAGAACATACGCCGGTGGCGATTGCCAGCCGAAGCGCGGGATTGTAAGGGCAGCGAGGGCCGCCGCCCGGCAGGGTCAGGCCACCAGCATCAACTTGGCCGCGACAGCCATGCCGCGAGTACGCGGCGCGCCGCCTTCCACACGGCTTTCCTCGAAGACGGCGCAGGCGCAGTCACGGCAGGCACCGCAGGCCGTGGCCACGCGCAGGTCGTCCTGCAGGGCCTCGAAATTCGGGCAGCCGCTGGAGGCGGCAATCGCGATGTCGCGATCAGAGACTCGGTGGCAGACACAGACAATCATGGGTGCGAAGTCTAATGCGAATCGGTCTCATTTGCAAACAGAGCGGTTTTGCCGAAGGGCTTTCGCTGGGGATACTGGCGTCAAATTTCACGAATCTGGAGCCCCCATGAAAGGCGACCCCCAAGTCATCGCCCACCTGAACGCCCAGCTCAAGCTGGAGCTGACCGCCATCAACCAGTACTTCCTGCATGCCCGCATGCTGAAGAACTGGGGGCTGATGAAGATGGCCAAGCACGAGTACGACGAGTCCATCGAGGAGATGAAGCACGCCGACAAGCTCATCGAGCGCGTGTTGACGCTGGACGGCCTGCCCAATCTGCAGGACCTCGGCAAGCTCTACATCGGCGAAAACGCCGTTGAGACGATGGAGTGCGACCTGAAGATCGAGAAGGCTGGCTACGCCCATCTGAAGGACGCCATCGCCTACTGTGAGAGCGTGCGCGACTACGTGTCCCGCGAACTGTTCGTCGCCATCCTGGACGACACCGAGGAGCATATTGACTACCTCGAGACGCAGCTGGAACTGGTCAACACCGTCGGCCAGCAGAACTATCTGCAGTCACAGATGAGCGAAGCGAGCTGAGCACCACGCACGCTCGCGTCGGAGCCGCCGCCTTCCCAGGCGGCTTTTTCGCTTCTAGAGGAAGCGTTCCAGCAGCTTCTTGGACTGCTTGTCCAGCGCCCAGCGGTCCGGCACCTGCAACTGCACGCCGTGGCTGGACGCGATCAGCAGGCGCCCTTCTTCGAGGCGACGGATGTCTTCCTCGCTCTTCAGCACGAAGTCGACCTCGCCGCGGTCGGTCTCGATGCGCCAGGTGCTGGGCGTCGCGAAGGTGTTGACCGAGATCAGGCGCTTGAGCGTCGGGTGGAATTCGCGGGCCGCCAGCTCGGCCTCCAGCAGGCGGCGCGGCCCCTCCGGCAGGGCCGACAGGCGCTCCACCCAGGCCAGCTCATGGCCGTGCGAGCCGACGAGCGACAGGCCTTCGTCCGGCGCCGAGATCGGGTGGGCGCGCACCGGGGTGACGCCGACATGCTCGTCGCCGTTCAGGTCGGTCAGCAGCAGCTTGCCGAAGGTATCCAGACGCAGCTCGCGAAAGGGCAATGGGGACATTCAGGACTCCACGCTGGTGGCGATCAGGTCGACCTCGACCGCCGCGTTCTTGGGCAGCTGCAGCACGCCGACCGAGGTGCGCGTGTGCGCACCAGCCGTGCCCAGCACGCGCCAGATCAGGTCGGAAGCGCCGTCGGCCACTTCGCTTTGCTGGGTGAAGCCGGCGTCGCAATGCACGAAGACCGTCATCCTGAGCACGGCCTGCAGCCGGGCCAGGCTGCCGAGTTCCTGGCGCAGCAGGGTCAGCGCGCGCAGTGCACAGATGGCGGCGGCGCGCTTGGCGCGCTCCAGGCTGACGTCGGCGCCGACGATGCCGGTGACGGCGATGTGGTCGCCGATGCGCGGGATCTGGCCGCTCAGGTAGAGGGTTCGGCCATCGCGCACCAGCGAGGTGTAGCGGCCGCCGATCTGGAGGGGAACGGCGGGGTCGAAGCCGTGTTCCGCGCTGGCGGCATCCAGTTCGCGGTCGCGGTCGTGCAAGGCGGTATCAAGCATCGGCGGTATGGGCGCTGGGGTTGGGGGCGACGGCGTGATCTTCCAGATCTTCCTGGTCCACGCGGCGGGCTTGGGCTTCCCAAAGGCGCCAGTAGTGTCCCTGGCGGGCGATCAGTTCGTCATGCGGCCCGAGTTCGACGATCTCGCCGCGGTCCATGACGACGAGGCGGTCGGCCTTGCGCAAGGTGGACAGGCGGTGGGCGATGGCGATCGTCGTACGGCCCTTGACGAGGTTGTCCAGCGCGCGCTGGATCTCCTTCTCGGTCTCGGTGTCCACCGCACTCGTCGCCTCGTCGAGGATGAGGATGGCCGGGTCGATCAGCAGCGCGCGGGCGATGGAGATGCGCTGGCGCTCGCCGCCCGACAGGCCCTGGCCACGCTCGCCGACGAGGCTGTCGTAGCCATGCGGCAGGCGCAGGATGAACTCGTGGGCATGGGCGGCCCGCGCGGCGGCGACGATCTCGTCGCGCGTCGCCTCGGGCTTGCCGTAGGCGATGTTCTCGGCAATCGTGCCGAAGAACAAAAAGGGCTCCTGCAGCACCAGGCCGATATGGCGCCGGTAGTCGGTCACCTTGATGCGCCGCAGGTCCACGCCGTCGACCTTGATGGCGCCCTCGGTCACGTCGTAGAAGCGGCAGATCAGGTTCACCAGCGTGCTCTTGCCCGAGCCGCTGTGGCCCACCAGGCCCACCATCTCGCCGGGGCGGATGTCCAGGTTGAGGTTGCGGATGACGGAGCGCGAGCCGTAGCGGAAGTTCAGGTTCTGCATCGAGATCGCGCCGGTGACGTTCTCGAAGGGCTGCGGGTTGACCGGGTCGGGCACGTTGGAGACGTGATCGAGGATGTCGAAGATGCGCTTGGCGCCGGCCGCGGCCTTCTGCGTGACGGAGACGATGCGACTCATCGAGTCCAGCCGGCCGTAGAAGCGGCCGATGTAGGCCAGGAAGGCCGTCAGCGTGCCGACCGTGATGCTCTGGTGCGAGATCAGCCAGATGCCCACGCCCCAGACGACGAGCAGGCCCATCTCGGTCAGCAGCGAGACCGTGGGCCCGAACAGGCTCCAGGTCTTGTTGAGGCGGTCGTTCACGACCAGGTTCTTGGCGTTGGCCTCCCGAAAGCGCTGCGCCTCGCGCCTCTCCTGGGCAAAGGCCTTGACGACGCGGATGCCCGGGATGGTGTCGGCCAGGATGTTGGTGACCTCGCCCCAGACGCGGTCGATCTTCTCGAAGCCGGTGCGCAGCCGGTCGCGCACCAGGTGAATCATCCAGGCGATGAAGGGCAAGGGCACCAGCGTGGCCAGCGCCAGGCCCGGGTGGATGTTGAACAGGATCGCCGAGATCATCAGCAGCATCAGCACATCGGTGATGAAGTCCAGCGCATGCAGGCTCAGGAACACGCTGATGCGGTCGGTCTCGGAGCCGATGCGCGCCATCAGGTCGCCGGTGCGCTTGTTGCCGAAGTACTCCAGCGACAGGCCGAGCAGGTGGTCGAAGGTCGCCGTGCGCAGATCGGCGGCAATGCGCTCGGACACCAGCGCCAGCAGATAGGTCTTGGCCCAGCCCAGCAGCCAGGAGAACAAGGCCGCACCCAGCAGGCCGCCCAGCAGCGACCCGACCAGCCTGGTGTCGATCGACTGGCCGTTCTGGAACGGGATCAGCACCTTGTCCATCAGCGGCATGCTCAGGTAAGGCGCCACCAGGGTCGCGCCAATCGAGCCGAGCATCAGCGAGAAGCCCAGCAGGAGCTGGCCCTGGTAGGGCCGCGCAAAGCGCCACAGCCGCAGCAGCACCCAGGTGCTGGGCGGCTTGCTGGCCTCGCCGAAATCGAAGGTCGAGTCTTCGCCCGTGTCGATCTCTTCGGGCGCGGCCTGGCCCGAGAGGCGCTGCACCTCGCGGTCGAAGGCGTCGACGAAGCGCACGGCGGCCGGGTTGCAGGCCAGCGTGAAGCGCCAGCGCGCCAGGCGGCGGGCGGCATCGAACAGCTCCATGAAGGCGAGGCCGCCGTGATCGCTGAGCTTGAGACTCTGGCCCGGCGCCAGCGGGAACTCCGCCCAGCCGCCAGCGCCCGGCTCATGGGCCAGCAGACGTGAATTCGTCAGCGCAATCAGCCCCTGGCCGAAGCGGCCGTGGGCGTCCAGGTCAACCTCCAGCGTGGCCACCACGTTCTCGCCAGCCAGAAGCCGCCCCTGCAGGGCAGCCATTTGCGGATGAGGCGCGGTCGCGGGAGGATGGTCTTGCATGTTGTTGTTTGCTCTTACGGACGCCGCCGATTCTCCGCCATGACTTCAGCGCACAATTCCAAGCGCTTGCCGTGCCTACCCCCTACCTCATGAGCCCTAAAGAAGACATCCGCCTGCTGCGCATCAACTACCTGCGCGGGCCCAATATGTGGACCTACCGGCCGGTGCTGGAGGTCTGGCTCGATCTGGGCGAGCTGGAGGACCATCCCAGCCATCTGCTGCCCGGCTTCAACGACCGCCTGACGGCCTCCCTGCCCAACCTCGTCGAGCACCACTGCGGCGTCGGTGAGCGCGGCGGTTTCCTGGAGCGCCTGCGCGAAGGCACCTGGTGCGGCCATGTGCTGGAACACATCGTCATCGAGCTGCTCAACCTGGCGGGCATGCCCACCGGCTTCGGCCAGACGCGCTCGACCAGCCAGCGCGGCGTCTACCGCATGGTGTTCCGCGCCCGTGACGAGCAGGTCGCCCGTGCGGCATTGGCCGAGGGCCATGCCTTGATCATGGCGGTGATCAACGACACGGCCTTTGACGTGCCCGCTGCCGTGGCCCGGGTGCGCGACAAGCTCGACGACTGCTACCTCGGCCCCTCCACTGCCGCCATCGTGGCCGCGGCCACCGACCGCCGCATTCCCCACATCCGCCTGAACGACGGCAACCTCGTGCAACTCGGCCACGGTGCGCGCCAACGCCGCATCTGGACGGCCGAGACCGACATGACCAGCGCCATCGCCGAGGGCATCGCCAGCGACAAGGACCTGACCAAGACGCTGCTGAAGGCCGTCGGCGTGCCGGTGCCCGCGGGCCAGGAGGTCAAGACCGCCGCCGAGGCCTGGGCTGCCGCGCAGGACCTGGGCCTGCCCGTCGTCGTCAAGCCCAGTGACGGCAACCACGGCCGCGGCGTGTCGCTGGACATCGCCACCCGGGAAGACTGCGACGCGGCCTTCGCGCTGGCCAACAACCATGGCTCCTCGGTGCTGGTGGAGCGCTACATCCCCGGCAACGAGCACCGTGTGCTGGTCGTCGGCGGCCAGGTGGTGGCCGCGGCACGCGGCGAGGCCGCCTGGGTGCATGGCGACGGCCGCCAGACCGTCACCCAGCTGGTCGACAGCCAGATCAACACCGACCCGCGCCGCGGCCTGACCGAGGACTTCCCGCTCAACCGCATCGTGCTGCACGAGGACGCCGTCGTGCTGCTGGACCTGCAGCGCCAGGGCCTCACGCCCGAGGCCGTGCCCGAGGCCGGCAAGGCAGTGCTGATCCAGCGCAATGGCAACGTCGCCATCGACTGCACGGCCGAAGTCCACCCCGAGGTCGCGCATGCCGTGTCGCTGGCCGCGCGCACCATCGGCCTGGACATTGCCGGCGTCGACCTCGTCACCGAGGACATCGGCAAGCCGCTGAGCGAGACCGGCGGCGCCATCGTCGAAGTGAACGCCGGCCCGGGCCTGCTGATGCATCTGAAGCCCGCCGGCGGCTCGCCACAACCCGTCGGCCAGGCCATCATCGACCACCTCTTCGCCGAGGACGAGACCGGCCGCATCCCCATCGTCGGCGTGGCCGGCTCGCGCGGCGGCCACCAGGTCACCCGCCTGGTCGCCTGGCTGCTGCACCTGAACGGCCGCCACGTCGGCCTGGCCTGCCGCGACGGCCTGTTCCTGGGCACGCGCCGCGTCGAGAAGAAGAACAGCGCCCGCTGGGACGCCGCCCACCGCCTGTTGATGAACCGCGGCGTCAATGCCGTCGTCGTCGAGAACGACCCCGCCTCCGTGCTGCGTGACGGCCTCGCCTACGACCGTGCCTCGGTCGGCGTCGTGACCGACATGGACGGCATCGAGGCGCTGGCCGAGTTCGACGTGCAGGACGCCGACCAGCTCTACAAGGTGCTGCGCACCCAGATCGACGTCGTGCTCAGCGACGGCGCCAGCGTGCTGAATGCGGCTCACCCCCGCCTCGTCGACATGGCCGAACTCAGCGATGGCGAGGTCGTCTTCTATGCCGAGGACGGCGGCCTGGAGGCCATCCAGCACCACCGCGACCGCGGTGGCCGCGCCGTCTTCCTGCGCGGCGGCGCCGCCGTGCTGGCGCAAGGGCCGGCCGAGACGCCCGGCGCCAACATCGAGGCCCTGCTGCGCCGCTTCGGCGCCCAGGCCGTCGACGCCTCCACGCTGCTGGCTGCCGTGGCCGCCGCCTGGGCCCTGGGTATCTCGCCCGAGCTCATCGCCGCCGGCCTCGACACCTTCGTTCCCGAACTCCATCTGGCCTAGGGTCTGTTGACGCTATGCCAAGGGGTCGCGTTGTGATCAGAAGGGGCGCAGGCAAGGCGCAAGCCGCAGCCGGGCTGGTTGCCCGGCGAGGATTTGCAACGCCGCATGCGCCTCTTCTGATCACAACCCTCCGGGAAGGCCCGCCGCCACGGGCCACTCGTTGTTGCGCCGCTTGCCCGCACATCAGTGCGGGCGGCGTGCCGCGCCTAGATTGGCCCGTGGCGGCGGGCCTTCGCGACCCCTTGGCATAGCGTCAACAGACCCCCAAAAACATGGACGTTTCCCGCACCCGCGCCCTGCGCGGCCCCAATATGTGGAGCCGCCACACGGCCATCGAGGCCGTCGTGCATTGCAACGAGGCCGAGCGCTCGCTGGAGCGCCTGCCCGGCTTCGAGCCGCGCCTGCGCCAGCTCTTCCCCACCGTCGGTGAACTGCGCGCCGATGCCTCCCTGGCCCAGGTGCTCGAGCAGGCGACGCTGGCCCTGCAGGCCCAGGCCGGCTGCCCGGTCACCTTCAGCCAGACCCATGTGACACCCGAGGCGGGCACCTACCAGCTCGTCATCGAGTACAGCGAGGAAGACGTCGGCCGGCTGGCCTTCGAGCATGCGCTCAAGCTCGTGCTGGCGGCGCTGAGCGGCGGTGAATTCGATGCCGACGCGGTGCTCGCCCAGCTGCGCGAGCTGGACGAGGACATCCGCCTCGGCCCTTCCACCGGCTCCATCGTCAACGCGGCGCAAGCCCGTGGCATTCCCTTCCGCCGCCTCACGCAGGGCAGCCTGGTGCAGTTCGGCTGGGGTGCCAAGCAGCGCCGCATCTGGGCGGCCGAAGTCGACGCCACCAGCGCCGTCAGCGAATCCATCGCCCAGGACAAGGACCTCTGCAAGCGCCTGCTGCAGGCCGCCGGCGTGCCGGTGCCCATCGGCCGCCCGGTCGAGTCGGTCGACGACGCCTGGGCCGTGGCCCAGGAGATCGGCCTGCCCGTCGTCGTGAAGCCGCAGGACGGCAACCAGGGCAAGGGCGTGACCGTCAATGTGACGACGCGCGAAGGCATCGAGGCCGCCTACAAGGCTGCCGACGAGATCGGCCCCGTCATGGTCGAGAAATTCCTGCCGGGCTCGGACTACCGCCTGCTCGTCATCGGCGACAAGCTCATCGCCGCGGCCCGCCGCGACCCGCCCCATGTCATCGGCGACGGCAGCCACACCGTCAAGGAACTGGTCGACAAGGTCAACGCCGACCCGCGCCGCGGCGACGGCCATGCGACCTCGCTGACCAAGATCCGCTTCGACGACATCGCCGTCGCGCGCCTGACCCAGCAGGGCCTGGCGCCCGAGTCCGTGCCCGACAAGGGCCAGCGCGTCATCCTGCGCAACAACGCCAACCTGTCCACCGGCGGCACGGCCACCGACGTGACGGACGACGTGCATCCCGAGGTGGCCGCACGCGCCATCGCTGCGGCCCAGGTCGTCGGCCTGCATGTCTGCGGTGTCGACGTCGTCGCCGAGAGCGTGCTGCGGCCGCTGGAGGAGATCAGCGGCGGCATCGTCGAGGTCAACGCCGCGCCGGGCCTGCGCATGCACCTGAGCCCCAGCTACGGCAAGGGCCGCAATGTCGGCGAGGGCATCATCGGCCACCTCTTCGGCACCGGCCACAAGGCGGGCAGCGTCGCCGAGGACGGCCGCATTCCCGTCGTCGCCGTCACCGGCACCAACGGCAAGACGACCGTCACCCGCCTGATCGCCCACATGTTCGCGAGCTGCGGGCTGAAGGTCGGCATGACCAACACCGATGGCGTCTATGTCGATGGCCGCCAGATCGACAGCGGCGACTGCTCCGGCCCCAAGAGCGCGCGCAATGTGCTGATGCACCCCGACGTGGAAGCCGCCGTGCTGGAGACCGCACGCGGCGGCATCCTGCGCGAGGGCCTGGGCTTCGACCGCTGCCAGGTCGCCGTCGTCACCAATGTCGGCGCGGGCGACCACCTCGGCATGAACTTCCTGCACACGGCCGAGGACCTGGTGCTGGTCAAGCGTGTCATCGTGCAGAACGTGGCGCCGACCGGTTACGCGGTGCTGAACGCGACCGACCCGCTGACGGCCAGCATGAGCGCCGTCTGCCCCGGGCAGGTCATCTACTTTGCCGCCGACCGCCACCACCCGCTGATGGCCACCCATCGCGCCCAGGGCAAGCGCTGCGTCTATGTCGACGGCGACCAGCTCGTCGCCGCGCAAGGCGTCTGGCGCGAGAGCATCCCGCTGCGCGACATCCCGATCACGCGCGGCGGCCTGATCGGCTTCCAGGTCGAGAACGCCATGGCTTCCGTGGCCGCGGCCTGGGGCGTGGGCCTGGACTGGGACACCATCCGCCGCGGCGTCGCCAGCTTCGCCAATGACGCCGACAACGCCCCCGGCCGTTTCAACGTGATGGACTACCGCGGCGCCACCGTCATTGCCGACTACGGCCACAACGGCGACGCGATGAAGGCCCTGGTTGGCGCCGTCGCGGCGCTGCCGGCCAAGACGCGCAGCGTCGTCATCAGCGGTGCCGGCGACCGGCGCGACGAGGACATCCGCGTGCAGACCGAGATCCTGGGCGGCGCCTTCGACGAGGTCATCCTCTACGAAGACGCCTGCCAGCGCGGCCGTGCGGCGGGCGAGGTCGTGGCGCTGCTGCGCGCCGGGCTCGAAGGCGCCTCGCGCACCAGGCACATCGAGGAAATCATCGGCGAGTTCACGGCCATCGACCGTGCGCTGGCGCGCCTGCAGCCGGGCGACCTCTGCCTGGTGCTGGTGGACCAGGTGGAAGAGGCGCTGGCCCACCTGGCCAAGCGCATCGGCGAAGGCTGAGGCTTCAGCGGTAACGGGCGAAAAGGCGATTCAGTTCGCCTTCGCTCACCAGGCCTTGGATGGCTGCGTTCAAGGCCGCCAGGCCCACCGGGCTGCTGGGCGACAGCGCGCATTGCGCCATCACCTCGGAGACGACCAGCGGCGGATGCAGGGCCAG
The DNA here is from genome assembly GCF_056406535.1 of Roseateles sp. P1_C1_2. Lineage (NCBI taxonomy): Bacteria > Pseudomonadati > Pseudomonadota > Betaproteobacteria > Burkholderiales > Sphaerotilaceae > Roseateles > Roseateles sp. P1_C1_2. The sequence goes on along the minus strand of NZ_JBFUAB010000004.1, from coordinate 215,869 downwards.
CTTGAAGTGGCCGATGCGCTGCTGGTACTCCAGCACGCGCCGGCCCGTCAGCGCATGGCGGATGCGGCCGAGCTCCAGCTTCTGCAGGTTGGCCACCGCATCGGGCGCATCGTCACGCAGGAAGCCGGCGCGCAGCGCGTCGGCCATTTCCGGGTAGACATAGCCGCGCACGGTGCCCACGGGCTGGCCCGCCAGCGCCGTCAAACCGGCCGGCGCGGGGGCCGTGGCGGCAGTGACAAGCAGGGCCTGGTCAGGGATGAAGGGGCGGCTCCACGCGAAGGCGCCGGGCAGCCAGTCGCTCTGGTAGTCGCACAGCAGATCGCCCTCGCCGCGCTGCAGGGCCTCGGCCAGGCGCTTGCGCGGCGTCGGGCGGGCCACCAGCTCGCGGCCCAGGCGCCGGGCCAGGGCCTGGCCGATGTCCAGGTTCAGGCCTTCGACGACGCGGTCGGCCTCGATGCGGGCATGGGGCATCAGCGCGCTGGTCTCCACCAGCATCACCAGCGGGCGGGCGGGCTCGGCGCCGACGAGCGGACACAGCAGCAGCGCGGCCGCGCCGCCCAGCATCTTGCGCCTCCACCGACTCCACATCCCGGCCATGAGGCCGCATCATGCCGTGCCAGCCAATTCCGAGACAGCCCAGGGTGGATGGCCGGCCGGTGGAACGTGACCGGCGCACGAAAACCCGCCGGGCCGGGCTGCCACGGCTGGGGAGGCCTCGCTAGACTGGCCTGTCGTACTCCCCACGCCGTGCCAATGAAGTCCCGCCTGCTGTTCGCTGCCCTCGCCCTGGCCCTGTCGGCCCCGCTGGCGCAAGCCCAGGCCCAGCCCAGCACGGTGATGCCTGGCGTGGCGCCCATTCCGGCCGACGACCGCCTCTACCGCGACCTGGGCGGCAAGGAGGCCATCCAGGCCTTCACCAACGACTTCTACGACCGCATGCTGCAGGACGCGCGCATCGCGCGCTACTTCGACGGCATCAACATCAAGCACCTGAAGCGCGTGCTGGCCGACTATTTCTGCGTCGTGGCGGGCGGGCCCTGCACCTATGACGGCGTTGGCATGAAGGACGCCCACACCCATCTGGGCATCGACCGGGCTGCCTTCAATGCCCTGGTCGAGAACCTGCAACTGGCCATGGACGCCGCCCACGTGCCCTTCGCCACGCAGAACCAGCTGCTGGCGCGCATGGCCTTCTTCCATCGCGACATCATCACGAAGTGAACCGTCCTCCCCATCATCGTGACGGGGGTTTCCAGAACAACCACGGCGATTTCGAGCCCAAGTCCCTGGCCGAGGTGATCCGCTGGAAATGGAACGCCGCGCGGCAGGGCCTGCCCAAACGCCCCGCGGCGCCCATCCCGGCGCAGGCCGCCGATCTCGGCTTCATCCGCGCCAATCACGGCGCCGCCCAGCAACCGGCCGTCACGTGGATAGGACACGCCACCGTGCTGGCCCAGCTCGGCGGCCTGAACCTGCTGACCGACCCGGTCTTTTCCGAGCGCGCCTCGCCGCTGGCCTTTGCAGGCCCCAAGCGCGAGCAGCCGCCGGGCATCGCGCTGGCGGAACTGCCGCACATCGACGCCGTGCTCGTCTCGCACAACCACTACGACCACCTCGACCTGGCCTCGGTGCGCGCCCTGGCCCGCCAGGCCGGTGGCAGCCCCTTGTTCGTCGTGCCGCTGGGCCTGAGGGACTGGTTCCAGGCCCGCGGCATCGCGCGCGTCGTGGAGCTGGACTGGTGGCAGGCCGAACCCCTGGGCGGCGTGCAGATCGTCCTCGTGCCGGCCCAGCACTGGTCGGCGCGCGGCCTGAACGACCGCATGAAGACGCTGTGGGGCGGCTTCGCGGTGTTCGCGTCCGACTGCCAGCTGTTCTTCGCCGGCGACACCGGCTATTCGCGCGACTTCGCCGACATCCGCGAGCGCTTCGCCGAGCAGCAACAGGGCTCGCAAGGAGGCGGCTTCGACATCGCGCTGATCCCCATCGGCGCCTACGAGCCGCGCTGGTTCATGCAGAGCCAGCACATCAATGTCGAGGAGGCACTGAAGATCCACGCCGACCTTGGCGCGAAGGCATCTCTGGGCGTGCACTGGGGCACCTTCGAGCTGACCGACGAGGCCCTGGACGAGCCGCCGCGCCAGCTTGAGCGGCAGCGCGCGGCCCTCGGTCTGCCGGCAGACGACTTCTTCACGCTGGCCATCGGCCAGACGCGACGCATTCCGCCGCGCCAGCGCTGACGACCGAAGAAGTTGATCTCCGACAGCAGAGCGCAGCCGCCCTCGGCTAGTCTGTGCCCGCCATGCCGCTTCTTGCCCGCCTCCGCCGCCCGCTGAAACAGCTCGGACCCGGCCTCATCACCGGCGCGGCCGACGACGACCCCAGTGGCATCGCCACCTACTCCCAGGCCGGCGCGCAGTTCGGCTACGGCATGCTGTGGAGCGTCATCTTCACGCTGCCGCTGATGGCGGCCATCCAGATCGTCAGCGCCCGCATCGGCTATGTGACCGGCCGCGGCCTGGCGGCCAACATGAAGCAGGCCTTCCCGCGCCCGGTGCTGCTGCTGATGGTGGGCCTGCTGCTGGCGGCCAACACACTGAACATCGCGGCCGACATCGCCGCGATGTCGAGCGCGGTGCAGATGCTGGTGGGCGGGCCGACGCTGGTCTATGCCATCGCCTTTGGCGCCGCCAGCGTGCTGATGCAGGTCTTCCTCGCCTACGAGAGCTATGTGCGCTGGCTGAAATGGCTGACGCTGGCCCTGCTGGCCTATGTCGGCGTCGTCCTCGTCATCGACCTGAACTGGGGCGAGGTGCTGCTGCGCATCGTGCACCCGCAGCTGCGCTGGAGCCGCGACACGGTGCTGATGGTGGTGGCCCTGTTCGGCACCACCATCAGCCCCTATCTCTTCTTCTGGCAGGCCAGCCAGGAGGTGGAGGCCTGCGCCGGCCGGCCCTGCAAGGCCGCGGACGTGCGCCGCCATCTGCGCCGCATCAAGCTGGACACCCATGTCGGCATGGGTTTCTCCAACCTGATCGCCTTCTGCATCATGTTGTCCACCGCCGCGACGCTGTATGCCGCCGGCGTGCACGACATCCAGACCTCGGCCCAGGCCGTGCAGGCGCTCAAGCCGGTGGCCGGCGAGCATGCGGCGCTGCTGTTCTGCCTCGGCATCATCGGCACCGGCCTGCTGGCCGTGCCGGTACTGGCCGGCTCCGCGGCCTATGCCGTGGCCGAGGTGGTGGGCTGGCAGGACAGCCTGAGCCTGAAGCTGGAGCGCGGCGAGGGCCGCGGCTTCTATGCCGTGATCGCCATCGCGACGCTGGGCGGCGTGGCCCTGTGCTTCGCGCCGCTGGACCCGGTGCGCGCGCTGTTCTGGTCGGCCGTCTTCAACGGCATCAGCGCCGTGCCCATCATGGCCGCGATGATGGTGCTGGCCACGCGCAAGTCCGTCATGGGCGACCACGTCATCGGCCCCAGGCTGCGCCGCATGGGCTGGTTCGCCACGGCCGTGATGGCCGTCACGGCGCTGGCACTGCTGCCGCTCTGAGCTCCTCGTTCGCGTGGCGCATGACGACGCGGGCGCTGGACAGGGCCAGCACGGCCATCACCGCCGCCACGGCGAGGTCGGGCCAGGCCGCACCCGTCCACGCCACCGCGCCGGCCGCGGCGACGACGGCGATATTGCCGAGGGCGTCATTGCGGCTGCACAGCCAGACGGCGCGCATGTTCGCGTCGCCCTCGCGCCAGGCGTAGAGCATCAGTGCGACGACCACGTTGGCCGCCAGCGCCAGCATGCCGACGACGCCCATCGTCAGTGCCTGCGGCGGCGCGCCGTGCAGCAGCGCCCAGACCGCCTTGGCCAGCACGGCCGCGCCGATCAGGCCCATGACGGCGCCCTTGATCCAGGCGACGCGTGCGCGCATGGCCAGCGTCGAGGCCAACACCATCAGCGACACCGCGTAGTTGGCGGCGTCGGCGACGAAGTCGGCCGAGTCGGCCCAGAGCGCGAGCGACCCGGCCTGCCAGCCCGCGGCCAGTTCGACGATGGCCATGCCGGCGTTCAGCAACAGGGCCACCCAGAGCACGCGGCGATAGGCCGGCGAATTGCCGGGGCTGACGTCGTGATCGTGAGGGTGGTGATGGCAGGCGTGGCTCATGCGAAGACCTTCTGTGGCGCAAGCCTGCATTGCAAACCCTGGAGCCACTCCAGAGTCAAGCGGAGAATGGCGACATGCGTATCGGTGAACTCAGCCGCCTGACCGCCACGCCGGTCGACACCATCCGCCACTACGAACGCGAGGGGCTGCTGGCCGCCCCGCCGCGCACCGACGCCGGTTACCGCGTCTACGGCCCGGCCGACGCCGAGCGCCTGCACTTCATCCGCCGCTGCCGCTCACTCGACATGAACCTGGCCGAGGTGCGCGCCTTGCTCGCCATGCAAGGCGGTGGGCATGGCGGCGAGGCCCATGCGCTGCTGGACGCGCACATCGGCCACGTCAGCGCGCGCATCGCGGCGCTGCAGGAACTGGAAAAGGAATTGCGAGCACTGCGCGCCCGCTGCCAGGGCGACGAGCCGGCCTGCGCGATCCTGGAGAGCCTGGCCGAGCCCGGTGCCGAGCTACCGCCCAAGAGCCACGTCGGCCACAGCCACTAGGTCGTCAGCCGACGCGGCAGACCTTCAGCATGTTGGTGCCGCCCGGATAGCCCATCGGCTCGCCGCAGGTGATGGCATAGGTGTCGCCCGGCATCAGCACGCCGCGCTCGACGAGGATCTTCTCGGCCGCGGCCAGGGCCACGTCGCGGTCCTCGAACTTGGGCATCAACAGCGGCAGCACATTGCGGTACAGCGCCATCTTGCGCTGGCTGACGGGCTGGGTCGTCAGGCCGAAGATGGGCACCTGGATGCGATGGCGGCTCATCCACAGTGCCGTCGAGCCGGATTCGGTCAGGGCCAGGATGGCCTTGCAACCGAGGTGGTAGGCGGTGAACAGCGCGCCCATGGCGATGGACTGGTCGATGCGGCCGAACTGGCGGCCGGCAAAGTCGGTGTCCAGGCTGACGAACTCGGCGCGCTCGGCCTCCAGCGCGATATTGGCCATCTGCTCGACCGTCTCGATGGGGTATTTGCCGGCGGCCGTCTCGGCGGACAGCATGACGGCGTCGGTGCCGTCCAGCACGGCGTTGGCCACGTCGCTGACCTCGGCGCGCGTCGGCACCGGGTTGACGATCATGGACTCCATCATCTGCGTGGCCGTGATGGACACCTTGTCCAGCTCACGGGCCATCTTGATCATGCGCTTCTGCAGCGCCGGCACGGCGGCATTGCCGACCTCGACGGCGAGGTCGCCACGCGCCACCATGATGCCGTCGCTGGCCTTCAGGATGGCTTCCAGGTGGGGGATGGCCTCGTAGCGCTCGATCTTGGCGATCATGGCCGGCTTGTGGCGATAGGGCTCACCGGCCACGTTGGCCAGCTGGCGCGCCATTTCCATGTCGGTGGCGTTCTTGGGGAAGCTCACCGCCAGGTATTCGCACTGGAAGGACATCGCGGTCTTGATGTCCTCCATGTCCTTGCCCGTCAGCGCGGGCGCGGTCAGGCCGCCGCCCTGCTTGTTGATGCCCTTGTTGTTGGACAGCTCGCCGCCCAGCTTGACGATGGTGTGCACCTGGGCGCCGCGCACGGACTCGACGGTCAGCACCAGCAGGCCGTCGTTGAGCAGCAGCGTGTCGCCGGGCTTCACGTCGCGCGGCAGTTCCTTGTAGTCCAGGCTGGCGATGTCCTGGTTGCCGAGTTCGGTGCGGTCGGCATCCAGGATGAAGGGCGCGCCGGGGATCAGCTCGATCTTGCCGCCTTCAAACTTGCCGACGCGGATCTTGGGGCCTTGCAGGTCGGCCATGATGGCCACCGACTTGCCGACGCGCAGTGCCGCCTCGCGGACCATGGTGGCGCGGTCGATGTGGTCCTGCGCCTTGCCATGCGAGAAGTTCAGCCGCACGACGTCGACACCGGCGCGGAGCATCTTCTCCAAGATCTCCGGCGTGTTGGAAGCGGGGCCGAGGGTGGCGACGATCTTGGTGGCGCGGGTCATGGCTTGTCTCAACTTATCTGGTGGCGCGGGATTATGGTCCGCGTGGCCCCGCCGGAGTTTCGTCTCGTTTCAGGCCAGCGTCTTCTCGAAGAAGGCGCTCAGCGGGTCGGGCGCATAGCCGCCGAAGGGGCCGCGCTCGGCATAGCCCAGGCGCCGGTACAGAGCCAGGGCCTCGGGCTGGTGGATGCCCGTCTCCAGCCGCGCGAGCCGCACGCCGCGCGTCAGCAGCCCGGCCTCTAACTTCGCCATCAGCTGCCGCGCGACACCGCGGCCGCGCTCGCTGTCGAGGACGAAAAGGCGCTTGATCTCTCCATAGCCGTCGGCATCGAAGTACTTGACGCCACCACAGCCGACGAGTTGCTCGCCGCGCCAGAACCCGAGGAAGCTGCCCTGCGGCGCGCGCAGGCCGTCGGCGGGCTCGAAATGGTTGCTCTCGCTCGGATAGAGGGCGCCCATATAGGCCTCGGACAAGGCCATCAAGGCCTGCGCATCGGGGTGGCCGGGGTCGAGCGGGGCGAGGCGGATGGGCGGGTCTGCGGTCATGGTGGTTCGATACCAGTTACAGCGAAGGCACTGTCATCGCGAGCAGATAGCGCGCGGATTCGGGCCCCGGGTTGGTGAAGACGCTGCGGCCCAGGCAACGAAAGCTGATCGAGTCGCCAGCGCCCAGCTCGAAGGCCTGGCCCTGCAGGGTCAGCGTGATGCCGCCCTCGAGCAGGCAGAGGTGGTGCTCCAGTCGCGCGACGGTGGGCTCGTCATAGGCCAACTCGGCGCCGGGCGCGAGGCGGGCCTCGATGACCTCGGTCGCGAAGCCAGCCAGCGGCGGGCAGCGCATCAGGCGCTCGAAGCCGCTTTGCACGTCATGCCAGCGCGGCTGGTCGGCGGCGCGCAGCAGACGCACCGGCAGCGCCTCGGCCTCGGCGAGCAGCCGGCTCAGCGGCAGGCCATAGGCGCGGGCCAGCCGGGACAGCAATGTGGCCGTCGGGCTGGTCTCGGCGCGCTCCAACCGGCTCAGCGTGGCGCGGCTGACGCCGCTCTTCAAGGCCAGTTCGTCCAGCGACCAACCGGCCTGCGTGCGCAGCGCGGCCAGGCGCTCGGCCAGTTGGCGCTCGAACTGGCCCTCGTCGCTCAATTCAGAGAATTCTTCTCTCATATGAGAATATGCTAGCCGATATGAAGGACCGCCAGACCGCTCCCCTTGTTGCCGCCCTGGCCGTCGTGCTGACCTGGGGACTGAACTTCCCGCTGTCGAAAGCCCTGTTCACCCAGGTCGGCCCGACCGGCTTCCTGGGGCTGCGCTATCTGCTGATGCCCTTCTGCGCCGTGGCCCTGCTGTGCTGGCGCTTCGGCTTGCGCTGGCCCCGGCTGGACCGCGGCGAGGTCTGGCCGCTGGTGCGCCTGACGCTGATCGGCCAGGGCCTGCACCTGCTGCTGTCGGCCTATGGCATGCAGGGCTCCACCGCCTTCAGTGCCAGCGTGCTGCTGGCCTGCGGGCCGGTGTTCACGCTGCTGATCCTGCGCTTCAGCGGCATCGAGACCCTGTCGCGCGGCCAGGTGGCCGGCGTGGCCATGGCCGCGACCGGCGCCCTGCTGTTCACGTCCGACAAGCTGCTGGCCGCCGACTGGCGGGCGGGTCTGGGCGACCTGACGCTGCTGGTCGCCGCCGCCCTCTTCAGCTACTACACGGTGGCCAGCAAGCCGCTGATCCAGCACCACGGCGGCGTGACGGTGCTCGCCTATGGCAGCCTGATCTGCACCCTGCCGATGCTGCTGTGGTGCTCACCGGCCCTGCTGGCCATGGACTGGCCGGCCCAGCCGACCTGGATCTGGCCGGGCCTGGCCTGGCAGGTCATCGGCGGTGGCTTCCTGGGCTGGCTGGCCTGGGGCTGGGCGAATGAAATGCGCGGCGTGGCTCGCACCGCGCCGCTGATCTACCTGATGCCGCTGATCGCCGGCCTGGCCGCCTGGGCCTGGGGCGGCGAGGCCTTCTCCCTGCACAAGGTGCTGGCGGCGGCCGTCATCCTGGCCGGCGTGGCGCTCGCGCAGTTCGGTGCTGCCGCCTTCCGGCCGGAGCGCCAGGCCCTCGACAGCAGCGCGCCCGGCTAGGGACCTGGACGGGGGGCGCCCATCGCGTCGTCAATGGCTCGCAGCTGCCGGTCCGGCAGCGCTTTGTTGCAAAAGAAGAAGCGCCCTTCCCCAGGCGGCGCATCGGGCAGGCGCCGCAGTTCCAGCGCGGCGCCGGCCTCCCCCAACTGCTTGATCAGGGCTTCGCCTTCCTCCTCGGTGAAGAGGGCCGCGTCGGCCATGCCCAGCAGCACGAGGCGGGCGCGGGCCAGGCTGTGGTCCGACGAGCGGACGACCTTGGCGCTGCTCTCGGCCAGGGCCTTGTCGGTTTCGGCCCCGTAGGAATAGCCCAGGCGCAGCGCCAGCGTGACGCTGGGCGACTGCAGGACCATGGCGAAACGATGGATGTCCTTGAGCCGCCCATCCTTGCGGATCATCAGGCTCTGGGGCGGGCTGCTGTAGACCGGCAGCCGCGAGTACTTGCCGACCTTCTCGCGCTCAGGGGTGCGGTACAGGCCCAGCGCACAGGCCGGCTCGGCGTTGCGCTTGATCATGGCGACCTGGCGCGCCACGGGCGCCTCGCGCAATTCCACCGTGATGCCGGCGCGCTGCAACACGGCCATGGCCGGCGCGCCCTGGACGCCCGTCAGCTGGTTGTCCTGGCGGCTCATCAGCGGCGGTCGCTCCTCGTAGTACAGCACCAGGTCGGCGGCACCCGCCCGGGCAGCCGGGCAGGCGGCCAGCAAGGCGATCAGCAGGCGGCGGGAGGGGTGGGCGCTGAGCTTCACGCAAACACGGTATCAGAGAGGACCGCGATGCCACCCTTGCGCTTCAGCGGCGCACCCCGTTCGCTTCGGCCACGGCCAGGGCCGTCATGTTGACGATGCGGCGTACCGTCGCCGAAGGGGTCAGGATGTGCACCGGCTTGGCCGCGCCGAGCAGGATGGGACCGACCGTCACGCCATGGCTGGCGCTGATCTTCAGCACATTGAACAGGATGTTGGCGGCGTCCAGCGTCGGCAGCACCAGCAGGTTGGCCGCGCCCTTGAGCTTGCTGTCGGGCAGGAAGGCCGAACGCACGCTCTCGGACAGGGCCGCGTCGCCATGCATCTCGCCATCGCATTCGACGTCGGGGTGGGCGGCCGCGAACAGCTCGTGGGCGCGGCGCATCTTCACGGCCGACGGGCGCGTGGATGAGCCGAACATCGAGTGGCTGACGAAGGCCAGCTTGGGTGGCAAGCCGAAGCGTTGCACCTCTTCCGTGGCCATGGCGGCAATGTCAGCCAGCTCCTCGGCCGTCGGATCGTCATTGACGAAGGTGTCGGTGATGAAGAGCGTCATCTGCTCCAGGATCAGCGCGTTCATCGCGGCGAACTGGCGGGCGCCCGGGGCCAGGCCGACGAGGTCACGCACCTGCTCGAGGTGGCGGTCGAAGCGGCCGACCATGCCGCAGATCATCGCGTCCGCATCACCCAGCTGGATGGCCAGCGCGCCGATGGCCGTGTTGGAGCGGCGCACGGCCGACTTGGCCATCTCCGGCGTCACGCCCTCGCGCTTCATGCGCTGGTGGTAGGCCTCCCAATAGAGGCGAAAGCGCGGGTCGTCCTCGGGATCGATGACGGCCACATCGTCGCCGAGCTTCAGGCGCAGGCCGGCGCGCTGGATGCGCGCCTCGAGCACGGCGGGGCGGCCGATCAGCGTCGGCTTGGCGATGCCTTCGTCCAGGGCCACCTGCACGGCACGCAGCACGCGCTCGTCCTCACCCTCGGCGTAGATGACGCGGGCCGGCGCCGTCTTGGCAGCGGCGAAGACCGGGCGCATGAACATGCCGGTCTGGTAGACGAAGCGCTCCAGCGACTGGCGGTAGGCGAGCAGGTCGGTGACGGGGCGCGTGGCGACGCCGTCGGCCGCCGCCGCCGCCGCGACGGCCGGCGCGATGCGCAGGATCAGGCGCGCGTCGAAGGGCTTGGGGATGAGATAGTCCGGGCCGAAAGCCAGCTCCTGGCCGGCATAGGCCGCCGCGACTTCATCCGACGTCTCCGCCTTGGCCAGCGCCGCGATCTCGCGCACGCAGGCCAGCTTCATGCCCTCGGTGATCTTGGTGGCGCCGCAGTCCAAGGCGCCGCGGAAGATGTAGGGGAAACAGAGGACGTTGTTGACCTGGTTCGGATAGTCCGAACGGCCGGTGGCGACGATGCAGTCGGGCCGCACCGCCTTGGCCAGCTCGGGGCGGATCTCCGGCTCGGGATTGGCCAGGGCCAGGATGATGGGCTGGCTGCCCATGGTCTTGACCATGTCGGGGCTCAGGACGCCCGCGGCCGAACAGCCGAGGAAGACGTCGGCGCCATCCACCACATCGGCCAAGGTGCGTGCCGTCGTGATCTGGCAATAGCGCTGCTTGGACTCATCCAGCTTGCCCGCCTTGGCATCCTCGCGCTCGCTCTGGATGACGCCGCGCGAGTCGCAGACGAAGACGTTCTCGCGCTTCACGCCCAGGCCCACCATGACGTCGAGGCAGGCGATGGCTGCGGCGCCCGCACCCGACACCGCGACCTTGACCTTGGCGATGTCCTTGCCCACCAGCTCCAGGCCGTTGAGCAGTGCCGCCGACGAGATGATGGCCGTGCCGTGCTGGTCGTCGTGGAAGACGGGGATGTTCATGCGCTCGCGCAGCTTCTTCTCGACGTAGAAGCATTCCGGCGCCTTGATGTCCTCGAGGTTCACGCCGCCGAGCGTGGGCTCCATCGCGGCAATGATCTCCACGAGCTTGTCCGGGTCACGCTCGGCCAGCTCGATGTCGAAGACGTCGATGCCGGCGAACTTCTTGAACAGGCAACCCTTGCCCTCCATGACCGGCTTGGCCGCCAGCGGGCCAATGTCGCCCAGGCCCAGCACGGCGGTGCCGTTGGTGATGACGCCAACGAGATTGCCGCGCGAGGTGTACTCGGCGGCCAGCGCCGGGTCGCGCTCGATGTCCAGGCAGGGATAGGCCACGCCCGGTGAATAGGCCAGCGACAGGTCGCGCTGGTTGGAAAGGGCCTTGGTCGGCGTGACGGAAATCTTGCCGCGCGTCGGGCTGCGGTGGTAGTCGAGGGCGGCGTCGCGCAGCGCGGCTTCGGCAGGCGACAAGGGAGCGTTGTTCTTTTCCATGAGGGCGTGTCTCCAGGGATAACCCCCGTAGGTTACGCCGCGTTTCAGCCCCGGTTGATGCAGGTTTTCTGGCGATCTATGCCGAAGCGGATATCACCCGGTCGCGGCCTTCGTGCTTGGCCCGGTACATGGCCTGGTCGGCCTCGCGCAGGGCCGTGTCCACCTCGGCCGGCGTCGTGGCCTGGGCCACGCCCCAGCTGGCGGTCACCTTCAGGCCGGCCGGCCATTCGACGCGCGCCATGACCTGGCGCAGCCGCTCGGCCACGGCCACGGCCTCGTCGGCCGGCGTCTGCGGCATGACGATGACGAACTCTTCGCCACCCCAGCGCGCCAGCAGGTCGTCGCGCGGCAGGTTGGCGCGCAGCGTGCGGGCCAGCAGCACCAGCACCTGATCGCCCACGTCGTGGCCATGCTCGTCGTTGACGCGCTTGAAATGGTCGGCATCGACGAAGACGACCGACAGCGGGAAGCTCATGTCGCCCTGCACCTGCATCAGCAGCTCCAGCGCACGGTTCAGGCCGTCGCGGTTGGCGACGCGGGTCAGCGGGTCGCGCAGGGCCATCTTCTCGAGCGCCCGCGAGCGCTTCATCGAGCGCTTGAGGCGCCCATGCACCGACCAGCTCTCCCAGGCCAGATAGCCCAGCAGGCTGAACATCCACAGGCCGACGAGGCCGAGGCGGAAGGTCTCGGGCGCGACCCAGTCGCCCACGAGCTCGGCGCGGTCCACGCGGATCAGATGCTGGCCCGGCGCCACCTGGCCGCTGGTGCTGAAGCTGATGACGCGGATGCTGTCCATCTCCGGCCCCACCAGGGCTATGGGCAGGTGATGGGTCTGGGCCCACCAGGAGCTGACGGCGAATTGCGACAGCCGCAGCTCGACCGGCTGAGGCTGCGCGCCCGGGGCGAACGTGACCTCCTGGGGCTTGAGGCTCTCGGCGTCGCCCGGCTTGGTATAGGCCGGGTTGGCATTGCGCAGGAAGACACGCACCTGGGCCGGGCCATGGTCCAGCGACGGCCCGTCGGCATGCAGCCACAGGCGGATGTGGCTGAAGTTGCGCAGGTCCAGCATCCGCCCCTTCATCTCGAATTGCAGTTCGCAATAGGGCCATTCATAGCCGGGGCGAATCTCGCAATGCATGGCCACCGGGCCGCCCGCGGGCGCATCCAGCGTCGCCACGCTCTTGCCGCCGCTGCTTTGGTCGTCGATGACCTCCAGATGCTGCCCGGCACCGCGCCCATCGAGCACGAGGTGGCGGGTCATCCAGTATTCGTTGGCATAAAGGCCCAGCAGCGTCGTGACGACGAGCAGGGCGAGAAGCCAGCGCAGGACCATCCGGCCATTGTGGTGGCCGGTGATGCCGGGCGGCCAGCGCGGCCGCCCGTGACCGTGAAATCAGGCCGCTGCGCGCTCGGCGAGGATCTTGAAGGCCGGCAGCGTCTTGCCTTCCAGCACTTCCAGGAAGGCGCCGCCACCGGTGGAGATGTACCCCACGTCCTTCTCGATGCCGTACTTGGCGATGGCGGCCAGCGTGTCGCCGCCACCGGCGATGCTGAAGGCGACGCTCTCGGCGATGGCGCGCGCGATGGCCTCGGTGCCATGGGCGAAGGCCGGAAACTCGAAGACGCCGACCGGACCGTTCCAGACGATGGTGCCGGCGGCCTTGAGCTGCTCGGCCAGCTTGGCGGCCGTCTTGGGGCCGATGTCGAGGATGAGGTCGTCGTCTTCCACGTCGACAGCCGCCTTGACGGAGGCTGTCGCACCGGCGGCAAAGGTCTTGGCCGTCACGACGTCTTCGGGGATGGGCACGGCGGCGCCGCGCGCGGCCATCGCTTCGATGACGGCCTTGGCCTGGTCGACCAGATCGGGTTCGGCCAGCGACTTGCCGATCTTCAGGCCTGCGGCCAGCATGAAGGTGTTGGCGATACCGCCGCCCACGATGAGGCCGTCGACCTTGCTTGACAGGCTCTGCAGGATGGTCAGCTTGGTCGACACCTTGGAGCCGGCGACGATGGCCACCAGCGGGCGGCGCGGGTTGGCCAGGGCCTTGGTGATGGCGTCGATCTCGGCCGCCAGCAGCGGGCCGGCGCAAGCGATCTTGGCAAACTTGGCGATGCCATAGGTCGTGGCCTCGGCACGGTGGGCCGTGCCGAAGGCGTCGTTCACGAAGATGTCGCACAGCGCCGCGAGCTTGCGGGACAGCTCCTCGCTGCACTTCTTCTCGCCCTTGTTGACGCGACAGTTCTCCAGCAGCACCAGCTCACCCGGCGCGACGGAGACGGTGTCGACCCAGTCGCGTTGCAGCGGCACCGGGCGGCCCAGCAGCTCGGCCATGCGCGCGGCCACCGGTGCCAGCGAATCCTCGGGCTTGAACTCGCCCTCGGTCGGGCGGCCCAGGTGGGAGGTGACCATGACGGCCGCGCCGGCGTCCAGGGCCATCTTGATGGCCGGCAGCGAGGCGCGGATGCGGGTGTCCTCGGTGATGTTGCCGGCGTCGTCCTGCGGCACGTTGAGGTCGGCGCGGATGAAGACGCGCTGGCCGGCCACCTTGCCGGCGGCGATCAGGTCGGTAAAGCGGATGACGTTCATGGTCGGACGATGCGAAGTTGAGGAATCGGGAATGCCGCGATTCTCTCCGCCCCGCGTTCCGGCGCGGTTACCAGCCGAGTCCGAGCTTGAGCGGCAGCATCACCGCCATGCCGACAAGGATGGTGCCGAGGATGCCCTTGCGCCAGAAGTAGTAGGCCGTTGCCGCCACGGCGGCGGGCCAGCGCGCGTCCTGCCAGGTCGTGATGACGTGGCCTTGCGTCATGAAGATCTCCGGCGCCACGACAGCAACAAGAGCGGCCAGAGGCGCCACCTTGAGCAGTTCGCGCAGCCAGTCGGGGATGGGCAAGGGCTTCTCGCCGATCATGAAGAAGCCGCGCGTCAGCACGGTGATGGCGCCCAGGCCGAACAGCGCGATCCAGATCATCCACTCGCTCATGTCTGCCCCTCGGTCAGCGAGTACGCCGCCCGATCCCCCGAGGGGATACGCGCCGGCTTGGGGCGGCCCTGCGCTCGGCGCTCGCTCATGCCTTGGCCCTCCGGCTGTCCAGCCACCAGCCCACCGCGCCCGCGGCAACGATGGCACACAGGATGTTGAGCTTGAGCGGCAGCGAATAGGTCGCGATCGACACGGCGCCGGCCGTGATCGCCACCCACCAGAGCATCTTCTCGGTCAGCAGCGAATAGGACAGGCCCAGCAGGGCCATCACGCCGGCGAAGCCTATGCCCCAATGCGTCGGGATGCGCTCGGCCAGCAGGATGCCGGTGAAGGAGCAGAGCTGCCAGGTCGGCCAGTTGACGGCCACGCCGCTCCAGAAATAGCGCGGCTGCTCGGGCGCAGGCACCGGGTCGGGGTAGCGCTTGACGAAGTAGACGAAGTTCAGGTCGGCCGCGAAATAGGTCAGGGTCAGCCGGCGGGCCCTTGGCAGATGCCCGAAATAGTTGCGCCATTGCGCGCTGAAGATGACGAAGCGCAGGTTGACGCAGAAGGCCGTGGCCAGCAGCACCCACAGGGGGGCGCCGGCGGCGATCAGCGGCAGGGCGGTCAGCTGGGCACTGCCGGCGAACACCAGCAGCGACATGCCCATGGCCAGCGGGATGCTCAGGCCGCTTTTCACCATGGTGACGCCGGTCACCAGCCCCCAGGCGGCCAGGCCCAGGGAGGGCGAGGCCATGTCGCGCGCGCCTTGGCGGAAATCAGGATCGGCCGCGAGCGCACGCAACCTCGAAGACAAGCTCATGCCGCCATTGTCGGCGGCACTTCAATCACTGGCCGATGCGACGGACTTTGCCGCTGCCGGCGACGGAGCTGGTGATTTCCGGCGAGCCGGCGTACTTCACGTCGCCCGAGCCGGCGATGGAGACGTTGAGGCGCTTGGTCGCATTGACCTGGGCGTCGCCGCTGCCGGCGATGGTGACCTTGACGTCTTCGGCCACCAGGTCGGCCGCCTTCACGTCGCCGCTGCCGGCGATGGACACATTGGCGCTGGCGCAGCGGCCGGCCGCGACGATGTCGCCGCTGCCGCTGACCTTCATGCCCAGGCGCTCGGCGTCCAGGCCGGCGAAGCGGATGTCGCCGGAGCCGGCTATTGCAGCGTCGACGCCGGCCGTCTTCATGGCCTCGACCTTGACGGTGCCCGAGCCAGCCACCGAGATCGCACGCAGGGTGGGCATCTCGATGGTGAAGCTGGGGTTGGTCGAGCTGTTCACGTTGACGCCCTTCTTGGGCGAGATTTCGAGGGTGCGACCCTTGCTGCCATCGACGACGCGGGTCTCGATCAGCGGCAGCAGATTCCTGTCGGCCTTGACCTCGACCTTGTTGCCGGCCCCCTGGCGGATGACGACATTGAAGCCGCCGGTCAGCGCGACGGCGTCGAAGGCGCCGGTGTCACGGGTCTCGGTGGCGATGTCGCCGTTGCCGTTGACGCGCTCGCTGTTGATGCTCCAGCTCCAGGCCTGGGCGGAGCCGCTGAAGACGGCGGCGGCGACGAGACCAACGGCGAAGAGGCGGCGGGAGGTGTTCATGGTGGGCTCCATCGAGGTTGCGATGGTGCCCATGGTGCCGGGCCGCCTCGGCGGCGGCTGGGGGCAGGCGACGGTGCGCAGGATGGAAGGCGCGAAATGCGTCTGAATGCGCTGATCCGGGGCTGGATCAGTGCCCCTTGGCCTTGTCGCTGCCCTTTTCGGCCGGCTTTTCAGCGGCTTTTTCAGCAGTCTTCTCGGCTGGCTTGGCTTCAGCCTCGTCATCCTTGGGCTTGACCGAACCCGGACGCGGCACGACGGGCGCCACACCTTCGAGCTTGTTCTCGCGCATGTACTCGTCCATCTCGCGCCAGCCGGTGTAGACCGCGGCCTTCTGGGCCTTGGGGTTCAGCACATAGCAGTCCTCGATGGCGCGCATCGCATGCCGGCAGGCGCTGCCGATGGCCTTGCCCTCGGCTTCCTTGGCGGCGGCCAGCTTGACGGGGTCGTCGATGCCGAGCTGCTCGCAGGCGGACAGGGCGGCGAGCAGGGGCAGGACAAGAAGAAGGCGCTTCATGGGCTCAGCTATCGGCTGGCGCGAGGGTAACTTGAGACCGAGCCGGGCTAGCGCTTCGCCATGGCGAGCAGCCGCGTGACGCGTTCCTCGGTCGACGGGTGGGTGGAGAACAGCCCACGCAGCCCGCCGCCGGACAGCGGGTTCATGATCATCATCTGCGCCGTCTCGGGGTGGGCTTCGGCGGTGCTGAGCGGGATGCCCTGGGCGACGCGGTGGATCTTGTCCAGTGCAGAGGCCAGCGCGGCCGGGTCGCCGGAGATCTCGGCGCCACCGCGGTCGGCCTCGAACTCGCGGGCACGGCTGATGGCCATCTGGATCAGGCCGGCGGCAAGGGGCGCCAGGAAGGCGATGGCAATGCTGGCGATGATGTTGGTCTGCCGGCCGTTTTCGTCACGGCCGCCGAAGAAACCGGCGAAGTTGGCCAGCATGGAGATCGCACCGGCCATCGTCGCGCTGACCGTGCTGATGAGGATGTCGCGGTGGGCCACATGGGCCAGCTCATGGGCCATGACGCCCCGCAGTTCGCGCTCGGACAACACCCGCAGGATGCCCGTCGTCGCCGCCACCGCCGCGTGCTCCGGGTTGCGGCCTGTCGCGAAGGCGTTGGGGGCGTCCTCGTCGATCAGATACACCTTGGGCATGGGGAGGCCGGCACGCTGGGCCAACTCCTGCACCATGCCGTAGAACTGCGGCGCCGAGCTCGCATCCACCTGGCGGGCGTTGTACATGCGCAGCACCATCTCGGCCGAGAACCAGTAGGCGAAGAAATTCATGCCCACGGCCACCAGCAGCGCGATCAGCATGCCGGCCTGGCCACCAACATAGGACCCGATGGCCATGAACAGCGCCGTGATGGCGGCCATCAGGACGGCGGTCTTCACCAGATTGAACATGTCAGCGCGCTCGGAAGTGAGGGATGGCGTGGCAGATGGTGCCACGCGGCCCCGGTTTCAAGCGTCGAAGCGCTCGCCGACCGCAATCGGCCGGGCCTGCAGGAAGGCTGCCGCCGGTCCGCGCTTGCCGCCGGCGCGTTGCAGTTCGGTGAGTCTCAAGGCACCTTCCCCGCAGGCAACGACCGGGCCCGGGGCAATGATCTCGCCCGGCGCACCGCTGCCGTCGACGGCTTCGGCCCGCCAGACCTTGATCGCCTCACCGGCCAGCGTGGCGACGCCGCCCGGGAAGGGGTCGAAGGCCCGCAGGCGGCGCTCGATCTCGGCGGCTGGCTGCGTCCAGACGATGGCGCTCTCGGCCTTCTCGATCTTGTGGGCGTAGGTGATGCCTTCCGCCGGCTGCGGCGTCGCCGTCAGGCGCTCGGCCTGCAGCGCCTCGACGATCAGCTGGCCACCCAGCGCGGCCAGGCGGTCGTGCAGCACGGCCGTCGTGTCGTCGGGCCGAACAGCTTCGCGGCCGATCAGCAGCATGGCGCCGGTGTCCAGGCCCGCGTCCATCTGCATGATGGTGATGCCGGTCTCGGCGTCGCCGGCCTCGATGGCGCGGTGGATGGGCGCCGCGCCGCGCCAGCGCGGCAGCAGCGAGGCGTGGATGTTCAGGCAGCCGCGGCGGGGCAGGTCCAGCACCCATTGCGGCAGGATGAGGCCATAGGCGGCGACGACCATGACGTCGGCGTCCGCCGCCAGCAGCGCCTCGCGGGCCGCCGCCGCATCGACGGCGTATTTGCCATCCAGCTTCAGGCCCTGGGGCTGGGCGACAGTGATGCCGGCCGCGACGGCGCGCTGCTTCACGCTTGACGCCTGCAGCTTCATGCCGCGGCCCGCCGGCCGGTCGGGCTGGGTCAAGACCAGCGGCACCGTGAAACCGGCGTCGAGCAGCGCGTCCAGCGCCACCGCGGCGAACTCCGGCGTGCCTGCAAAGACAACCCGCATCAGAACCTCTGGTTGCGCTTCTTGGCCTCGGCCTCTTCCTCACGCGTTTTCTTGACCATCTTGGTCTTGATGCGGTCGCGCTTGAGCGGGCTCAAATATTCGACGAAGACCTTGCCGAGCAGGTGGTCCATCTCGTGCTGCACGCAGACGGCAAGCAGGCCCTCGGCGTCGAACTCGTAGACCTCGCCATCGCGGTTGGTCGCGCGCACGGTGACTTCGGCATGGCGCGGCACCTTGTCGTAGATCTGCGGCACGGACAGGCAGCCCTCCTCGCCCTCGACCATGCGCTCGCTCGTCTTGACCAGCTCGGGGTTGATCAGCACGCGCGGAGTGTCGCGATCCTGCGACGTGTCGATGACGATGACGCGCTCGTGGACGTCGACCTGCGTCGCGGCCAGGCCGACACCGTCGGCGGCGTACATCGTTTCCAGCATGTCATCGACGAGCTGGCGGATGCGTTCGTCCACGGCGGACACCGGTTTGGCAACGGTGTGCAGACGCGGGTCGGGGTAGCGGAGGATGTCTAGTTGGGCCATGGCGCCTTGTAAGCACTCGCAAACGAGCGCTAGCGGTTGTTGGTTGCCCCCTGTGATTGCGGGCAGAATCACCCGGATTTTCGCCGATCCGGCAATCCCCTCGGAGACCGCGCCCGATGCCCGCTGCACGCCCCGTCCACTTCGCAGTCCTTGCGACCAGCCTCGCCCTCGCGACGGCGACCTCAGCCTGGGCCCAGACAGCGGCCCAGCTGCCCGTCACCGGCGAACAGCGCCGCGTGGCCGACCAGGTCGCTTCCGCCGGCGTGCCGCTGTCCGAGCTGGCGCCCAACGCCCCCGACCAGCATGTGGTCAAACCCGGCGACACCCTGTGGGACATCTCCGGGCTGTTCCTGAAGAGCCCCTGGCGCTGGCCCGAACTCTGGGGCATGAACCGCGACCAGATCCGCAATCCGCACCTGATCTATCCCGGCCAGGTGCTGATGCTGGTCAAGATCGACGGCCGGGCCCGGCTGCAGTTCGCCCAGGGCGTCGGCGGCAACCAGGGCGGCAATGGCGTCGTCAAGCTGCGCCCGCAGATGCGCATCTCGGCCATGGACGGCAACCCCATCCCGACCATCCCCCTGCATCTGATCCAGCCCTTCCTGACCGACGCCGTCGTCTTCGAGACCGACGCGCTGGCGACGGCGCCGCGCATCGTCGCCGCCCAGGAAGGCCATGTGCTGCTCGGCCAGGGTGACCTGGCCTATGCCCGCGGCGACTTCGGCAGCGGCACCGATTTCCGCGTCTTCCGCAATGCCCGCCCGATCACCGACCCCACCACCAAGGAGATCCTCGGTTACGAGGCGCCCTACGTCGGCTTGGCCGAGCTGACCCGCCTTGGCGCGGAACGCCCTGGCCCCGATGGCAAGACCGACATCGTGCCCGCCACGATGACCATCCGGCAGATCAAGCAGGAAGTGGGCGTTGGCGACCGCCTGGCGCCGGCCCCGTCGCGCAATCTCGAGCGCTATGTGCCCCATGCGCCGGACAGGAGCATGACGGGTCAAATCGCGTCGGTCTATGGCGAAGCGCTGAATGCGGGCCAGAACCAGATCGTCGCGCTGAACCGCGGCAAGCGCGACGGCGTGGAACGCGGCCATGTGTTCGCGCTGTGGCGCGACGGCGCCCGGGTCGTGGACAAGACGCAGGACAAGGCCGAAAACATCAAGCTCCCCGACGAACGCCACGGCGTCCTGTTCGTCTTCGAGGTCTATGAGCGCGTGTCCTATGCGCTGATCATCTCGGTGAAAGAGCCTGTTCGACCGGGCGACCGCTTCACCCAACCCTGATGCTCGACCCCGCCGAGCTGGCGGCATGGCTGCGGCTGACCGAATGCGTTGGCCCGGCCGCTGCTCGGCGCCTGCTGGCCATGGCCGGCAGCCCGCAAGCGGTTTTCGAGTTGCCGGCCGCGGCCCTGGATCAGGCGCTGCCGGGCAAACAGCGCGAAGCCTTCAGCAAGCCGCCTGACCATCTCCAGGAACTCATCACCCAGGCCCAGGCCTGGCTGACTGAACCCGGCCACGACCTGCTCGCGCTCGGCGATGCCGACTACCCGCCACGCCTGCTGGCCACGGCCGACCCCCCGCTGCTGCTGTGGCTGCAGGGCCGCCGCGAGCTGCTGGCGACGCCGTCCCTGGCCGTCGTCGGCAGCCGCAACCCGACCGCCCAGGGCCGCGACAACGCGCGTGCCTTTGCCCGCGCGCTGGCGCGTGCCGGCTACACCATCGTCTCGGGCCTGGCCCTGGGTGTGGACGCCGCCGCCCACGAGGGGGCCCTGGACGCCGAGGGCGCCACCATCGCCGTCGTCGGCACCGGCCTGGACCAGGTCTACCCCCGCCACAACGCCCAGCTCGCCGCCCGGCTGCTGGCCGGCGGCGGCCTCATCGTCAGCGAATACTCGCTGGGCACACCGGTGCTGCCGGCCAACTTTCCCAAGCGCAACCGCATCATTGCCGGCCTGGCCCAGGGCTGCCTCGTCGTCGAGGCGGCCGTGCAGTCGGGCTCGCTGATCACGGCCCGGCAGGCCGTCGAGGCCGGCCGCGAGGTGTTCGCCATCCCCGGCTCCATCCATTCGCCGCAGGCGCGCGGCTGCCATGCGCTGATCCGCCAGGGTGCCAAGCTCGTCGAGTCGGCCGAGGATGTGCTGGAGGAGCTGCCACCGCTGGGCGCCGCCAGCGCGGCGCCGGAGAGCACGGAGACACCGCACGAGCAGCAGGCGCTGCTGGACGCCATGGGCTTCGACCCGGTCAGCCTGGACGCCTTGATGGCCCGCAGCGGCTGGCCGGCAGCCGAGCTGAGCGCGGCCCTGCTGGAGCTGGAACTGGACGGCCAGGTGGCCCGCCTGGCGGGCCAGCTTTTCCAGCGCCGTAGAGCGGGATAGCAAGCTTAACCGCGGATATCAGAGCCCGATCCGAGGGGTTATTCGCGTCCGAGGCCCGCCAGACCCTGGGCTATCATCCCCTCACGATGTTCGATGTCCTGGTTTATCTCTACGAGACCTATTGGCGCCCGGACGCCTGCCCCGACCATGCGCAATTGGCGCGCAAGCTGACGGCGGTGGGCTTCGAGAACGATGAAATCCAGGAAGCCCTCTCCTGGCTGGACGGTCTGGCCGCGTCCGGCGAGTCCTACCAGGGCGAGCAGAGTGAACACGCGATGCGTGTCTATTCGCCTGCCGAGATGGAGCACCTGGGCGAAGCCTCGATCAGCTTCGTCAGCTTCCTCGAATCCGCCGGCGTGCTGCCCGGGCCGATGCGCGAGATGGTCATCGACCGCGCCATGGCCATCTCCGGCAACCCGATGGACCTGGAAGACCTGAAGATCATCGTGCTGATGGTGTTCTGGAGCCTGGGCGAGGAGCCTGATGCGCTGATCCTCGACGAACTCTTCGTCGCACCGGAAGAGCGGCTGATCCACTGATCCTCGGGATCTGCAAACAGAAACGGCGCCTCAGGCGCCGTTTTCAATTCTTGAGTCAGTGGGGGTCAGAGCAGTGCGCTTCGCGCCCAGGTCTGACCCGAAATCATTTGAGCAATTGCCCCGGGTCGGCATCCAGCTTGGCCAGCGCCTTGCGCGTCGCCTGCACGGTCAGGGCCTCGTCCTGGGCCGGCAGCAAGAGGCCGGCTTGCAGGAAGGCGGCCATGCGGTTCAGCGAGAACAGCACGCCACGGCCCTTGGGCGTGACGAAGAGGGCGAGCTGCTTGCGCAGGCCGCGCCAGGCCAGCTGCACCTGCTCGTTGCGACCGCGGTAGTCCAGCATGAACCAGCCGCCCACCTGCAGCTCGCGGGCCCAGGCGACCATGGCCGGCGTCGGCGCCGAACCGCCCTCGGCAACGACTTCCATGCCCTCGGACTCGTGGCCGGACAGGTCGCGCACCAGCATCTCGTCGACATGGCTGTCGCCGCCCTCGACGTCCTCGGGCAGCATGGCTTCCAGCGTCTCGAGCTGGTCCATCAACTCGTCCAGGCGCTCGCGCGGAATCGCCGCCGTCTTGGCCGTGAAGGCCGCGGCCAGCGCGTTGTTGAGCGAGCGGACATGCTCGTCCTGCTTGTCGATCGGCAGACCGGCGTGGCCCATGCCGTCGCGCAGCGTCTTCAAGAGCGGCGGCAGGCGGCGGATGACTTCGGCACGCTCCTCGCGAGAGGCCTTGGAGCTGGCGCTCCAGATCAGGTCGGCCGCGGCCCGCTTCATGACCTTGGTCACGTCGGACTGGGCACCGGCGCGCACGGCCGTGACGGCCAGCACGTCGGCCCAGACGTGGAAGAGGAAGTCGCGCACGCCATCCTGCACCGGCACCTCGGACAGCATCTTGCGCAGCTCGATGGTGTACTGGATGGCCAGCGTCTCGCGCTGCTCGACCTGCTGGGCCAGCGACACGCCGCGCTTGGAGGCCTGGTTCTCGTTCTCGAAATAGTGGTCGAGGAATTTCTCGAACTCGGTCAGCACGGTCGCGAAGACGCGGCGGCCGGTGTCAGGGTAGGCCTCGACGACCTGCACGACGCGCTTGATCTCGCGCTCCAGCGCATCGTTGCTGGCGCGCTCCGCGCCCGGCCCGGTGGCGTGGGCGGTGTTGAAGCCCATCACGCAGGCGCCCATGCGGTCAATGAGACGACGCGCGGGGTGGTCTGCGGCGGCGAAGAAGTCGGGCTCGCTGACGGCCACGCGCAGCACCGGCATCTGCAGGCGCGCGAACCAGACCCGCACCGTGGCCGGGATGCGCTCCTCGGTCAGGATGTTCTGGAACATCATCGCGACGATCTCGATGGTCGCGCGCTCGGCCGGGTTGCTGGCGGCCTGCTTCAGGACCTGCTTGAAGGCCTGGTTGCGGGCGCCGATCTCCTCCAGCGCGCGCGGCGCGCTCGCGCTGCCTCCGGAGCCCGTGTCGGCCCCGGCCGTGCCGGGACGGCGCTGGAAGGACTCCTGGGCATGCTTGATGGCGCCCAGCAGCCGTGGCGAAGCGGCCAGGGCGGGCGGCGCATCGGCCAGCGAGGGCCTGCTGGCGCCAGCGGCGGAGGCATCGCTGGTCGACGCGCCAGCGCTGCCACCGAGGCTGGCGGGATGGCTGGGCGCCACGTCGGCCAGGCTGGGCTTGCCGCCACCGGGGCGCGCCGGCACCTGGCTCTTGGTGACCGGGAAGCCCGGCACATGGCGGGCCAGCACGCGCTGCAGCTGGGCCATGACCTCATCGGCCTGGCTGCTGGCCTTGCTGCGGGCCGACACCATGGGCACCGGGCCCGACGTGGGGGCCAGACCGGGGCCGGGCGACGCCGGCGGCGGCGGGGGGACAGGCGCTCCGGTGGCCGCTGCCGTGGCTGCCGCGGCGGCCTGGGCCGTGCGGCGGATGA
Organism: Roseateles sp. P1_C1_2; assembly: GCF_056406535.1. Lineage (NCBI taxonomy): Bacteria > Pseudomonadati > Pseudomonadota > Betaproteobacteria > Burkholderiales > Sphaerotilaceae > Roseateles > Roseateles sp. P1_C1_2. The sequence goes on along the minus strand of NZ_JBFUAB010000004.1, from coordinate 192,218 downwards.
AGGGCCGCAGGTCGACCTCGGGCAGCACCTTCTGGGCGATCAGCCAGCGGTTGGTCTCGTGATAGGCCTCGCTGATGAGCTGGGCGAATTCCTCGTGCAGCTCGTGGTGCAGCAGTTGCCAGATGTTGGCGTCCAGGCCGACGCGCGACCAGGCATCCAGGGCCACACGGGCGACGACGTGGGCGCGCAGCAGGTCCAGGGGGTCGAGGTCGTCATGGGCCTCGAGGGCCTGCATGCGGGTGCGCAGGTCGGTGAACTCCCAGGTGGCGCGGTCCATCATGACCAGAGCCAGGCGGGAGCTGGTGATCTCGCGCTCGATGGTCGAATCATCGACCAGGCTCATCTTCAGCGACTGCGCCGGCACGGTCGAATCGTGCTCGCGGGCGTTGTCGGAGACACCATGCACGGCCGCGTGGCGCAGCGCCGCGACGATGGCCATCTGCCAGTTCGGGCCCAGCTTCTGCCAGGCCTGCACGGCGTCGCGCCGGGCCATCATGATGGCGTGGGGCGCGCCCTGGGCCAGCAACTGGGCGGCGCCCTGGCCGACGGCCGCGACCAGCGGCGTCATGCCGCGCACCAGGGCTTCCAGATAGACGCGCCGCGCCTGGGTCGCCAGGGCCTGGTTACGAGCGGCGGTCATGGACGGTTGATGGCGGCGCGGCTTGAGTGAATGGTTGCGATCACTCTACACGACGGCCCCGGAGTTCGGATCGTTGGGGTCGTCACGATTCACCGAGGCCTTGACCAGGTCCTCCCGCTTGACACCCAGCCACATCGCGATGGCCGCCGCCACGAATACCGAGGAATAGATGCCGAACAGGATGCCGATGGTCAGGGCGACGGCGAAGTAGTGCAGCGTCGGGCCGCCGAACAGCAGCATGGACACCACCATCAGCTGGGTGCAGCCGTGGGTGATGATGGTGCGGCTCATCGTCGAGGTGATGGCGTGGTCGATGACCTCGTGCGTGTTCATCTTGCGGAACTTGCGGAAGGCTTCCCGCACCCGGTCGAAGATGACGACGGACTCGTTCACCGAGTAGCCCAGCACCGCCAGGATGGCCGCCAGCACCGCCAGCGAGAACTCCCACTGGAAGAAGGCGAAGAAGCCCAGGATGATGACCACGTCGTGCAGGTTGGCGATGATGCCGGCGACCGCGAACTTCCACTCGAAGCGGATGGCCAGGTAGATCATGATGCCGATCACCGTCACGGCCAGGGCCTTGGCGGCGTCCTGGGCCAGTTCGGCACCGACGGCCGGGCCGACCACTTCGGCGCGCGACAGCTTGATGGGCTCGGCGCCGTCAGGCTTTTTGCAGATCTGCTTGCTGACCTGCTCACCCTGGGCCGTCACTTCCTGGTGCTCGGTGACGGTGCCGGCTTCGGCCACGCACAGCTCATTGAAGACCTTGCCGACCACCTCGGTCTGCTTCTCGCCGGCACGCACCGGCAGGCGGATCATGACGTCCTTGGAGGAGCCGAAGTTCTGCACCTGGACTTCGCCATAGCCCATCTTCTCGATGGTGTGGCGGGTCTTCTCGATCTCGGCCGCCTGCGGATAGGCCACCTCGATGACGGTGCCGCCGGTGAACTCGATGGAGAAATGCAGGGGGCGCGTGATCAGGAAGAACACGGCGGCCGCGAAGGTGATGAAGGAGATGGCGTTGAAGATCAACGCATGCTTCATCAGCGGCAGGTCGCGCTTGATGCGAAAGAGTTCCATGTTCTAGCTTTCTCAGGCCTTGGCGACGTCGGTCGCCTGGGCGTCAGGCTCGGGCTTCCAGACCTGGCCGATGGACACGCTCTTGAGCTTCTTCTGGCGGCCGTACCAGAGGTTGACGAGGCCGCGCGAGAACACGACCGACGAGAACATCGAGGTCAGGATGCCCAGGCAGTGCACGACGGCGAAGCCCTTGATGGGGCCGGAGCCGAACACCAGCAGCGACACGCCGGCGATCAGCGTCGTCACGTTGGAGTCCAGGATGGTGGCCCAGGCGCGTTCGTAGCCAAGGCGGATGGCCTGCTGGGGCGTTTCGCCGCCGCGCAGTTCCTCGCGCACGCGCTCGTTGATCAGCACGTTGGAGTCGATGGCCATGCCCAGCACCAGCGCGATGGCGGCGATGCCCGGCAGGCTCAGCGTGGCCTGCATCAGCGACAGCGCCGCGATCAGCAGCAGCAGGTTGAAGCCCAGGGCCAGCGACGAGAACACGCCGAACAGCAGGTAGTAGACGCACATGAAGGCGGCCACCGCGGCAAAGCCCCAGGTGACGCTGGCGATGCCCTTCTCGATGTTTTCCTTGCCCAGGCTCGGGCCGATGGTGCGCGATTCGATGATCTCCATCGGCGCGGCCAGCGAGCCGGCGCGCAGCAGCAGGGCCGTGTCGTTGGCGTCCTGCGTGGTCATCGCCCCCGAGATCTTGACGCGGCCGTTCGGGATCTCGCCGCGGATGACCGGTGCCGTCACGACCTCGCCCTTGCCCTTCTCGAACAGGATGATGGCCATGCGCTTGCCGATGTTCTCGCGCGTCAGGTCCTTGAAGATGCGGGCGCCCTTGGCGTCCAGCGTCAGGTCGACGGAAGGCTGGTGGTTCTCGTCGAAGCCGGTCTGCGCGTCGACCAGCGCATCGCCGGTCAGCACCACCTGGCGCTTGACGATGATGGGGCCGAAGCCACGGTCGATGAAGCGCTCGGTGCCGAAGGGCACGGGGCCGTTGCCCTTGAGCGCCTCCAGCGCTTCGCTGCCGTCGTCCACCATGCGCAGTTCCAGCGTGGCGGTACGGCCGATGATGTCCTGGGCCTTGGCCGAGTCCTGCACGCCGGGTAGTTGCACGACCACGCGGTCTGAGCCCTGCTGCTGGATGACGGGCTCGGCAACGCCGAGTTCATTGACGCGGTTGTGCAGCGTCGTGATGTTCTGCTTGATGGCGGCTTCCTGCACGCCGATCTGCGCCTTGGGATTGAGGCTGCCGGCCAGTTGCAGCTCGCTGCCCTCGCCCAGCGGCGTCCAGACGACATCGGGCAACTGGTTGCTCAGCAGATTCAGCGCGGCAGTGCGCTGCTCGGCGTCGCGGAAGGCAATGATCACCGTGTTGCCATCGCGGCTGATGCCGGCGTGGCGGATGTTCTTGTCGCGCAGCATGGTGCGCGCGTCGCCGGTCAGCGACTCGGCCTTCTTGGTCAGCGCCGCCTTCATGTCGACCTGCATCAGGAAGTGCACGCCACCCCGCAGGTCCAGGCCCAGGTACATCGGGTTGGCATGCAGGCTGGACAGCCACTGGGGCGAGCGCGACAGCAGGTTCAGCGCGACGATGTAGGTCGGCTCGTTCGCGTCGGGGTTGAGCGCCTTGCTGATCGCGTCCTTGGCCTTGAGCTGGACGTCGGTGTCAGAAAAGCGCGCCTTGACCGAGTTGCCGTCGAACTGTACGAAGTCCGCCTTGATGCCTGCTTGCTGCAGCGCGGCCTCGATGCGGGACGTCATCGACGCATCGACCTTGACGGTCACCTTGGCGCTCGACACCTGCACCGCCGGCGCTTCGCCGAACAGATTGGGCAGGGTGTACAGAGTGCCGATCAGCAGCGCGACGAGCAGGATCGCGTACTTCCAGAGCGGATAGCGGTTCATGGGGACTTCCTTGTCAGCGCCCGGCGCGTAGAGCCCGGGAGATGGGCGCAGGGCCGATTACTTCAAGCTGCCCTTAGGGAGAACCTGGGTGACGGCGCTGCGCTGGATCTGCAGCTCGACGCCATTGGCAACTTCGAGGTGGATGAAGTTGTCGCCCAGCTTGGCAACCTTGCCGATGATGCCGCCGGCGGTGACGACCTCGTCGCCCTTCTGCACCGCCTCAATCATGGCCTTGTGCTCCTTCTGGCGCTTCATCTGCGGCCGGATCATGACGAAATAGAGCACGACGAACATCAGCACCAGGGGCAGCATGCCGAGGAGGCCGTTTTCGGGACTGGCGGCAGCCGGGGCGGCCTGGGCGTAGGCGTTGGAGATGAACACGTTGAATTCCTTGGGTGGGCGGCCGCAAAAACCGCAGGGCAACCTTGAATTCTAGTGCGGCGCGCCGAGGACCCCGCCAACGGGCCGCCGGGGGCTACGCCGCGACGCCCGCCCCTGCTAACCTGCCGCCGCCGCCCTCAACCCGCCTGGAGCTCCTCCCTTGCCGATCAGGACCCTGACCGACCGACTGAGCCTGCGCAGCCTGCTGACGCTGCCCTATGTCGTGCTGGTGCTGGCCCTGGTGCTGCTGGTGGGCACCCTGTCCTGGCGGGCCGGGCGCGACACGGTGGACACGCTGTCTGGCCAGCTGCTGGTCGAGGCCGTGGGCCGCATCGCCGTGTCGCTGGAGCGCCATGTCGGCGGCGCCGACGCCGTGCTGGAGGCCGCCTTCCCCACCGGTCTGCCGGCGCCCGAGAACCTGCCCAAGGAACTGGGCGCGCTGCGCACCCGCTTCTGGCTGGCCACCTCGGTGCATCGCGACCCCAACAACTACGTCTACTACGGTGACCGCCACGGCCACTTTCTCGGCCTGTGGCGCTTCTCCGAGCTGGAGGCCGAGGTCAGGACGCGCACCCAGGGCGAAGGCCCACGCACCATCTACCGCCTCAGCGGCATCACCGGCGAACTGCGCTCCCCGGTCACCGAGGACAAGGTCTTCGAGCCGCGCGAGCGGCCCTGGTACCAGGCGGCCCTGGCCAACCCGGCGCCCTTGAGCTGGACGCCGGTCTACATCGACTTCAAGACGCTGGACCTCGTCACGACGCGCACCAAGCGCGTCGGCAACGACGTCGGCGAGCCCGAGGGCGTGGCGGCGACCGACCTGCCGCTCAAGCAGGTCAACGCCCTGCTGCAGCGGCTGGCGCTGACGGAGAACGCCGTCGCGATGGTCGTCGAGGGGGACGGCCCGTTGGTGGGCGTGTCGCGCGGCGCGCACATGAAGACGCTGGGCGTCGGCCAGCACGAGCGGCTGAACGCCACCCAGAGCAGCGACGCCCTCGTCGTCGCCGCCTTCGACGCCGTGCGCCAGCGCACGGCGGCCGGGGCCGAAGCGCTGGGCACCGCGCCGCGCACGGCCAGCTTCGCCGATGCCAACGGCCGCATCGTGCAGCTCGGTTATGCCCGCGTCGAGCCGGCCCTGGGCCTGAACTGGCTCATCATCGTCGCCGTGCCGCGCGCCGACTTCCTGGCCGGCGTGCAGCGCAATTTCGTGCAGGCCGCCATGCTGGCCGGCCTGGGCGTCGTCATCGCGCTGGGCCTGGGCTGGGCGGTGCTGGGTATCGTCACGCGCGAGCTGCGCGAGCTGGCCGAGGCGGCCCGGCGCGTCGGCGACGGTGTGCTCGACGAGCCGCCGGAGGTGCATCGCACCGACGAGCTGGGTGAGCTCGCGCGCAGCTTCGCCGACATGCAAAGGCGGCTGCTGACCGACCAGCTCACGGGCTTGTCCAACCGCGGCGCCATCCTGCGCCGCATCGAGGACCGCATCCTGCAGCAGCGGCGGCGCGGCGACCGCTGGCCCTTCGCCGTCATGTTCGTCGACCTCGAACGCGTCAAGGACGTCAACAAGCGCTTCGGCCATGGCGTCGGCGACGCCGTGCTGAAGGAAGTCGGCCAGCGACTGCGCGCCGGCGTGCGCATCGGCGACATCGTGGCCCGCTACGCCGGCGACGAATTCGTCATGCTGCTCGAGTCGGTCGAGAACCGTGCCGACGCCGAAGCCGCACGCAACCACCTCGAGGCCGCCATGAGCGCGCCGCTGGAAAGCCTGGCGGGCCTGGCGCCGGCCGAATTCCAGGTTGGCAGCAGCTTCGGCATCGCCCTCTACCCCGACGACGGCCAGGACACCGAAAGCCTGCTCAGGCATGCCGATGCCGACATGTTCGCCCGCAAGCAGGCGCTGCCGCAGGAACCCGACAGGAATGTCTCAAGGTTTTGATCTCGCTGCGCTGCGCCGCCACGCGGTGGCCCGCAGCCTCTTCACGCCCACCACGCTGGTCAAGGCCGTCGAGAAGCTCGGCGGCTTCGTGCAGGCCGACCCGCTGCGCGCCCCGGCCCGCGCCCAGGACCTGACGCTGCGCCACCGCGTCAAGGGTTACCAGGCCGGCGACCTGGAGCGCCGCTACCCGCGCCTGCCGTTGCAGGAAGACTTCTTCATCAACTACGGCTTTGTCACGCCCGAGCTGCGCGCGCTGATGCACCCGCGCACGACGCGCCGCGTCTGGGACAAGCCGCGCTGGAAGCTGGCCAAGGCCGTGCTGGCCGAGGTCGAGCGCCTGGGCGAGGCCCACCCGGCCGAGGTCGACGCGGCGCTGGGCCACGGCCCGGTGAAAAACTGGTTCGGCGGCAACAGCCGGCTGTCCACCGAGCTGCTCGACGGCCTGCACTACCGCGGCCATCTGGATGTGGTGCGGCGTGACAGCGGCACGCGCGTCTACCGCCTCGGGCCAACCTGGGAAGCCCACCCCGACCCGCAGGAAGCCATGGACGCGCTGGCCGACGTGCTGGTGCAGAAGTACGCGCCGCTGCCGGCCGGCAGCCTGTCCCTGGTCATCCGCATGCTGTTCCACGGCGCTCATCAGTGGCGCGAGCTGGCCCCGGCCACCATCGCCCGCGCCAAGGAGCGGCTCGCCCACACACGCATCGACGGCGTGGACTGGTACTGGCCGGCGAATGAAGACCCGACGCGCGGCTGGCGCATCCCCTCCCAGGTGCGGCTGCTGGCACCCTTCGACCCCGTCGTCTGGGACCGCCGCCGCTTCGAGCTGCTGTGGGGCTGGGCCTACCGCTTCGAGGCCTACACGCCCGCGGCCAAGCGGGTGCGCGGCCATTACGCCCTGCCCTTGCTGTGGCGCGACCAGGTCATCGGCTGGGGCAACGCCAGCGTCAAGAGCGGCCGGCTGCAGCTGGACTGCGGCTACGTCGCCGGCCGGGCACCCCGCGACGCGGCCTTCAAACCGGCGCTGGAGGTGGAGAGGATCCGGCTGGCGGAGTTCCTGGGGGTCGAGGCCGGCTGACGAGAAAGCGCGTGCTCGACGGGCGGCTGGCTAGGGAAGATTTGAGCGTCCGAGTCCGACTGGCCGGCGTCGCCACGCCCACCACAGGCCAGCACACCCGGCCAGCAGCAGCCCGGCGCGGCCCGGCTCCGGAACCGGCGCCGCCTGCGGCAGCACGAGACCGAAGAGTTCCAGCGCGGGCGCCGGCGCGCCGCCGAGCAAAAATGGATCGATCAATTCGGCTGAGGACTTTCCGGCGTACCGGATTTCGCTCTGCACATACGTTCGCGACTCGTAGCGCAGCGTGAAGGTCTCACCGGGCTGCAAGAGGCCGAAGTCCAGATGGCCGGAAAACGCGTCGCGGTCGACGCTGCCAGCGGAAATGAAACTCATCGGCAGGTAGCCGAGGAACTCGTGGTCGGCCGGCAGCCCGATCCCTTGCGAGTCCACCGACGATGACACCCGACTGAAACGGTCGGCTGTCGAGGCGGTGCTGTCGAGAACGACACCGTCGCCGTAGCCCCAGATGTAGTTGGCCAGTGCGCCGTTCCTGGAAGCTGAAATGAACACCGACGTTTCGACCTTCATCCGGCCGTCGCCGTAGTAGGCGTTGCCGAAGACCTTGCTGCCGAAGACGTTGAAATCCAGCAACAGCGGCGTATTGGCCGCGTTGGCACTGACCGTCAGTTCGTAGCGGGTCGCTGCACCCGCCGTGTTCGTGCCGGCAGGCGGAAAGAAGTCGTTCTCGGAACGCGACTTGCTCATGAAGAAGCCGTCGGGGGTCAGGCGCGCGGACGCTGCCAGCGAGTCCGCGAGACGCACGCTCGCGACCGCGGCAACAGGTGGCAGCCCGGACGCCAACGACCAGTCTGAGATCTGCGACAGCGCGCCGGCGGGCCCGGAGTAAAGCGCTGCCGAGTGGATCGTCAACTCGTCAATCACGAGATCGGCCCATGCAGGGGGGGCCAGCACACACGCGGTGCAACATGCTGCGGCAGCCTGAAGCCAGATCTTCATTGGCGATCTCCTCGCGGTTCGCACGTCAACGCCGCGGTCACGAACCGTCGCCGTGACGCTGGCTTCAGTTTAGGCCGCGCAGCCGCCGCGGCAACGACTCAGACGTGGGGGCCGCACCGCTGCGGTGTGTAGATCACCCCTAGGATCGCACGGTCACGATTGACCCCGAGTTGCCGCCATGCGCTGTCTTGCCCCACTGCTTCTCGCCCTGACCCTGTGCCCGATGGCCCATGCCGACGAGGCCGGTGCCGCCCGCGCGCTTGAGCAGGCTCGCGGCAACCCCTGGCTGCTGCGCCAGTTCATGGCGGCCTTTCCCAAGGGCGGCGACCTGCACAACCACCTGGACGGCAGCATCTATGCCGAGAACATCATCCAGTGGGCGGCCGAGGACGGCAAATGCGTGGCGCCGATCACTGGCCAGATCAGCTTCCCGCCCTGCGACGCGTCGCGGCCGGCCATGAAGGACTACGCAGCCGACGCCGTGAACTACCGCCAACTCGTCGACGCTTATTCGGTGCGCAACTACGAGCGCGGGACCAAGTCGGGCCACGACCAGGTCTTCGACACCTTCGGCCGCTTCATCCCCGGCACGCTGGGCCGCGAGGGCGACATGCTGCGCGAGGCGACCAACCGACGCGGCGCCGAGAACACGGTCTACCTGGAGCTGTTGCAGTCCTGGGGCATGGACAAGGCGCGCGCCATCGCCGCGGCCGAGCCAGGCGCCTTCCGCGCCGACCGCTCCGCCAAGGACTGGGCGAATCACCCGGCTTTGCAGCGCATCGTCACCGACACACGCACCGAACTGGACCGCATCGAGAAGCGCTGGCGCGAGCTGTCGCACTGCGGCCAGGCCAATGCCGAGCCGGGCTGCGGCGTGGCGCTGCGCTATCTGGCCCAGGTCATCCGCACCTTCCCACCCGAGCAGGTCAATGCGCAGATCGCGCTGGCCTTCCTGCTCGTGAAAGCCGACCCGCGCTACGTCGGCCTGAACCTCGTCGCACCCGAGGACGACCCCGGCACGCTGCGCCATTACAAGGAGCAGATGGCTGTCATCGGCGCCTTGGGCAAGCTCTACCCCGAGGTCAAGGTCAGCCTGCATGCCGGCGAGTTCGGCTTCGGCCTCGTACCGCCCGAGGATTTCAAGGACCACATCCGCCAGGCGCTGGACATCGCCGGCGCGCGCCGCATCGGTCATGGCGAGGCCATCGGCCTGGAAACGGGCGCCTTCGACACGCTGCGCGACATGGCCAGGCGCGGCATCGCCGTCGAGATCAACCTGACCAGCAATGCCATCGTGCACGACCTCAAGGGCGAACAGCATCCCTTCCTGCTTTACCGCCAGTTCGGCGTGCCCACGGCCTTGTCGGCCGACGATGAAGGCGTGTTCCGCATCGACCTGACCAACGAGTACCAGCGCGCCGCGGCCAGCTATCCGAAGCTGAGCTACCGTGACTTCAAGCAACTGTCGCGCAATGCCCTCCACTACGGCTTTGTCGAGGGGCAGGCGCTGCTGGCCGACACGGCCACCGGACGCGTCAACGCCGCCTGCGCCGGCGAACGCCCAGGCCGCGAGGCCAAGGCGGCCCGCTGCCGCGACTTCCTCACCGCCCACACCAAGGCCCGCCTGCAATGGGACCTCGAAACGCGCTTCACTCGTTTCGAAAGCCAAGCTCACTGAATGCTTCTTGACATAGCGCCGCTGCGCCGCAACACCGCCTTCCGACGCCTCTTCGCCAGCCAGTTCATCTCCGGCCTGGGCACCATGGTCAGCTATGTGGCCGTGCCCTGGCAGCTCTATGAGTTGACACATTCCAACGCCCAGGTCGGCCTGCTCGGCCTGGTGCAGCTGATCCCCGTTGTCGTCTGCGGCCTGCTGGGCGGCGCGGTGGCGGATCGCGTGGACCGCAAACGCCTCTTGATCGGCTCCGAGGCGCTGATGGCGCTGTGCCTGACCGGCCTGCTGGCCAACGCGTTGAGCGCCACGCCCAGCGTGCTGGCCATCTACGCGCTGGTGGCGATCTTGCAGGGCGCCAGCGGCTTCCACCGCCCGGCGCTGGAGGCGCTGACGCAGAAGCTTGCGCGGCCCGAGGAGTTCGCCGCCGTGGCGGCCCTGTCCTCGGTGCGGGGCACCGTGGGCATGGTGGCCGGGCCGGCGCTGGCCGGCATCCTGCTGGCGAAGTGGGGGGCGGTCGGGGCCTATGTCTTCGACTTCGTGACCTTCGCCGCGGCGCTGTACTTCATCGCCCGCATTCCGCGTGAAGCAATTGGCACGCTCGACACGCCCGAAGAACGCCCGCATCTGCTGGCCGACCTGGCCGAGGGCCTGCGCTTTGCGTGGAAGCGCCCGGAGCTGATGGGCACCTACATCGTCGACATCGTCGCGATGGCCTTCGCCTTCCCGGTCGCCTTGTTCCCGGCCATGGCGGCGGCGGACGGGCGCACCGAGTCGGTGGGCTGGCTGCTGTCGGCCATGTCGGTGGGCGCCCTCGTCATCGGCCTGTTCAGCGGCTGGACCGGCAAGGTCAGCCGCCACGGTCGCGCCGTCGTCATCGCGGCGGCCGTGTGGGCCATCGGCATCGTGGCCCTGGGCTTCGCGCCCAGCCTGGTGCTGGGCCTGGTGTGTCTCGCGGTGGCGGGCGCCGCCGACATGGTCAGCGGCGTGTTCCGCGGCACGATCTGGAACGAGACCATCCCGAACTCGCTGCGCGGGCGGCTGGCCGGCATCGAGATGATCAGCTACCTGACCGGCCCGCTGGTCGGCAATGCGCGGGCCGGCTTCATGGCGGATGCCTGGGGCGTGGCGCCGGCGATCTGGATCGGCGGCGCGATCTGCCTGGCCGGCGTCATCGCCACCGGTTTCCTGCTGCCGCGGTTCTGGGCCTACGCAGCACGACCGCTTCCCGCTAAACGTTGAGCGCCCCCATCTGCGCCGCCGGGTAGCGCGTGCCGGCCACCGCGTGCGCGGCAAGCAGTGCGTTGATGCGCTCGCGCCGACCGGCGTCGAAGTGGATGCGCGCGGCCAGCGCGTTCTCGTCCAACCGCTTGACGCTGCGTGTGCCGGGGATGGGCACGATGTCGTCGCCCTGGTGCAGCAGCCAGGCCAGCGCGAGCTGGGCCGGTGTGTAGCTCCACTCCTCGGCCAACGCCGACAGCGCATCGGCCAGCGCGAGGTTGTGGTCCAGGTTGCCGCCCTGGAAGCGCGGGTGGATGCGGCGGCGGTCGTCGGGCGCCAGTTGCTCGGCCGAGCGGATCGCACCAGTCAGGAAGCCGCGACCGAGCGGGCTGTAGGGCACCAGCGCGATGCCCAGCTCACGGCAGGTCGGCAGGATCTCGGCTTCCACGTCGCGGCTCCACAGCGAGTATTCGGTCTGCACGGCGGCTATTCGGTGCACCGCATGCGCGCGGCGGATGGTCGCGGCCGACGCCTCGGACAGGCCCAGGTGCCCGACCTTGCCGGCCTTTACCAGCTCGGCCATCGCGCCGACGGTCTCCTCGATGGGCGTGTTCTTGTCGACGCGATGCTGGTAGTAGAGGTCGATGTGCTCCACGCCCAGGCGCTGCAGGCTCGCATCGCAGGCTTCGCGCACATAGGCCGGGCTGCCGTCGATGCGCAGCATGGTGCCGTCAGCCGCACGCACATTGCCGAACTTGGTCGCAATGACAACCTCGCTGCGGCGCGTGGCCAGCAGTCGCGACAGCAGGCGCTCGTTGGCACCCACGCCGTACATGTCGGCTGTGTCCAGGAAATTGATGCCGATGTCCAGTGCATGGTGCAGCACGCTGAGCGACTGGGCATCGTCGGCCGGGCCGTAGAAATCGGACATGCCCATGCAGCCCAGGCCCAGGGCCGAGACCTCGGGGCCATGGCTGCCGAGGCGGCGGCGGGGAAGGTGCGAATGCGTCATGGTGGAACTCCTTGAAGGGGATCATCAACGGGATGACGACAGCTTAGGAAACTCGCCCCCCGCTCGCCCAGCACAAACCTAGCCCATGCTTGCCCGATCCTCCGATCCAAAGCCCACACAAGGCCCTTGGCAACCCGAAGCGTTTGCACAATCGCTCACATGCCCACTGATGACGACCTGCAGACCTTGCGCGAACGCGCCATCGCCGCGGCGCTGTCTCGAGCGCCCGGCGACGGCCTGCACACGACCGCCCTGCCCTGGCTGCGGCTGATCCGCGCCAGCGCGCCGGCCCAACCGGTGCCGGCTGTCTACGAGCCCGGCCTGGTGCTGGTGCTGCAGGGCCGCAAGCGCGCCCAGCTCGGCGAGCGCGTGGTGCATTACGACGCGATGCAGTGCCTGGTCGTGCCCATGACCATGCTGCCGCGCGGCCAGGTGCTGGAGGCCAGCCCGGCCAAGCCCTATGTCTGCGTGCGCCTGAGCTGCGAGACGCAGGCGCTGGCCGAACTGCTGCTGGATGGCGACGCACCGCCGGAGGGCGGCGACACCGGCCTGCACGTCGCGCCCGTCACCGCACCGCTGCTGGACGCGGCCCTGCGCCTGCTGCAGCTGCTGGACAGCCCGCAGGATCTGAAGACGCTGGCCCCCTTGGTGCAGCGGGAGATCCTGTATCGCGTGCTGACCGGTCCGCTGGGGCCGCGGCTGCGCTCGCTGGTGCATACCGACGGCGTCACCCGCCGCGTCGGCCGTGTCATCGAGCAGCTGTCGCGCCGCTATGCGGAGCCGCTGTCCATCGACGAGCTGGCGGCGCTGGCCCACATGAGCCCTTCGACGCTGCATCTGCGCTTCAAGCAGCTCACCGCGCTGTCGCCGCTGCAGTTCCAGAAGAACCTGCGCCTGCAGCAGGCCCGCCGGCTGATGCTGGGCGACGGCCTGGACGCCGCCAGCGCCGCCCACCGGGTCGGCTACGAGAGTCCTTCGCAGTTCAGCCGTGAATACCGTCGCCTATTTGGCGCCCCGCCGCGAGAAGACATCTCGCTTCTTCGCAGCGCGGCCGGCTAGAATGCCGCCTCTTCCGAGGAGCGTTGCAACCTCACCCCTTGAGGCCAGGCTCGGAAGTTTGCCCCCTGCAACTGCGCTCACCCGCTGGCCGACCGTGCCTGGGTGAGGATGAACTCCCCTCGTACCGTCACCGCCAGCGGCTTCATTCGCTTGAAGGAGCCCGCTCATGACCGCTGCAATCCCCGCCCATATCGTCAAGGACCTGTCGCTCGCCGACTGGGGCCGCAAGGAAATCAAGATCGCCGAGCACGAGATGCCGGCACTGATGGCCATCCGCAAGGAATACGCCGCCACGCAGCCGCTCAAGGGCGCCCGCGTGACCGGCTCCCTGCACATGACCATCCAGACGGCCGTGCTGGTCGAGACCCTGCAAGCCCTGGGCGCCGAAGTGCGCTGGGCCTCGTGCAACATCTTCTCGACGCAGGACCATGCCGCCGCCGCGCTGGCCGCCGTCGGCACCCCCGTGTTCGCCTACAAGGGCGAGACGCTGGAAGACTACTGGGACTACACCCACCGCATCTTCGAGTTCGGCGACAAGGGCACGGCCGGCGAAGGCCCCAACATGATCCTGGACGACGGCGGCGACGCGACGCTGCTGATGCACCTGGGCCAGAAGGCCGAGACGGACTTGTCCGTGCTGAACAACCCGGGCAGCGAGGAAGAGCGCATCCTGTTCGCCGCCATCCGCAAGAAGGTGTCCGAGGACGGCACCTGGTACACCCGCAAGAGCGCCGAGATCATCGGCGTGACCGAAGAGACGACGACGGGCGTGCACCGCCTGAAGGAAATGTCGGCCAAGGGCACGCTGCTGTTCCGCGCCATCAACGTCAACGACTCGGTCACCAAGAGCAAGTTCGACAACCTCTATGGCTGCCGTGAGTCCCTGGTGGACGGCATCAAGCGCGCCACCGACGTGATGGTGGCCGGCAAGATCGCCGTCGTGGCCGGCTATGGCGACGTGGGCAAGGGCTCGGCACAAGCGCTGCGCGCGCTGTCGGCCCAGGTGTGGGTCACCGAGATCGATCCCATCTGCGCGCTGCAGGCCGCGATGGAAGGCTACCGCGTCGTGACGATGGAATACGCCCAGGACAAGGCCGACATCTTCGTGACGACGACCGGCAACAAGAACGTCATCCGCCACGAGCACATGGCCGCGATGAAGAACAACGCCATCGTCTGCAACATCGGCCACTTCGACAACGAGATCGAGGTCGCGGCCCTCGAGAAGTACGAGTGGGAAGAGATCAAGCCCCAGGTCGACCACGTCATCTTCCCGGACGGCAAGCGCATCATCCTGCTGGCCAAGGGCCGGCTGGTGAACCTGGGCTGCGGCACGGGCCACCCGAGCTATGTGATGAGCTCGTCCTTCGCCAACCAGACCATCGCCCAGATCGAGCTCTACGCGCACAAGGACAACTACGCCGTCGGCCAGGTCTATGTGCTGCCCAAGCACCTGGACGAGAAGGTCGCCCGCCTGCAGCTGACCACGTTGAACGCGCAGCTGACCGAGCTGACCGAAGAGCAGGCCGCGTATATCGGCGTCAACAAGGCCGGCCCCTACAAGCCGGATACCTACCGCTACTAAGCCCTCAATGCGCGCCGACCAGCTCCTCGTCGCCCAGGGCCTTGCGCCGACGCGTTCCGTCGCGCAACGCCTGATCAGCAACGGTGCCGCCGAATGGGCCTCGCCCACCGGCTGGGCCGTGCTGAAGAAGGCCGGCGAGGACCTGCCCGAAACGGCCCAGCTGCGCGTCACCGACGACGCGGAGCTGCGCTATGTGTCGCGCGGCGGGCTCAAGCTGGAAGGCGCGCTCACCCGCGTCGGCGTGGACGTCACGGCCACCACGGTGCTGGACATCGGCCAGAGCACGGGCGGCTTCACCGACTGCCTGCTGGCCCATGGCGCCCGCCATGTCGTCGGCGTGGACGTCGGCCACGGCCAGATCCATCCCAAGCTGCAGGCCGATGCTCGCGTGACCGCGCTGGAAGGCGTGCATGTGCGCGAGCTGGCCGTGCTGCGCCAACACCAGCCGACGGGCGGCTTCACGCTGATCGTCGGCGACCTGAGTTTCATTTCCATGATCGGCAGCCTCCCGGAGTTGCTGCCGTGGCTCGAAGTGCACGGCCATCTGCTCGTGCTCATCAAGCCGCAGTTCGAACTGGGGCCACAAGCCCTGGGCAAGGGCGGTCTCGTCAAGGACGAGGCCGACTACCCGCGACTGGAAGCCCGCGTGCGCCTGGCCTGCACGGCCCTCGGCCTCAAGGTGCTGGACTACTTCGACAGCCCCATCACCGGCGGTGATGGCAATCGCGAATTCTTCTTGTGGGCGTCCCGATGACAGCCGTTTCGTTTGAGTTCTTTCCCCCGAACACGCCGGTCGGCGTCGAGAAGCTCAAGACCGTCGTGCAGGAGCTGGGCGCCATGTCACCCCAGTACTTCAGCGTGACCTACGGCGCCGGCGGCGCCACGCGCGACAAGACCCTGGGCGCTGTCATGGACATCGCCGCGGCGGGCTTCGAGGCCGCCCCGCACCTGAGCTGCGTGGGGTCGACGCGCGAAAGCATTGCCGAGATCCTGTCGACCTATCGCGCCCAGAACATCCACCGCGTCGTCGCGCTGCGCGGCGACCTGCCCAGCGGCACCGCCACGGCGGGCGAGTTCCGCTATGCGTCCGAGCTGGTCAGCTTCATCCGCGAGACCCAAGGCAGGGACTGGCATATCGAGGTCGCCGCCTACCCCGAGGTGCATCCGCAGCAGCGTTATGCGGCGCGCGACCTGCAGCACTTCGTCGACAAGATGGGTGCCGGCGCCAACGGCGCGATCACGCAGTTCTTCTTCAACGCCGACGCCTATTTCCACTTCGTCGACGAGGCCCGCAAGCTGGGCGTCACCCAGCCCATCGTGCCGGGCATCATGCCCTTCCACAACTACGGCCGCATCGCCCAGTTCGCGCAGCGCGACGGCATCGACATCCCGCGCTGGGTGCAGATGAAGATGGAAGGTTTCATGGACGACGCCGCCAGCATCCGCGCCTTCGGCCTGGACGTCATCACGCGGTTGTGCGAGCGCCTCATCGACGGCGGCGCGCCCGGCATCCACTTCTACACGCTGAACCAGAGCGCACTGACGCTGGAGTTGTGCAAACGCCTCGGCCTTGGCAACAAGGTTTGAGCCAGCGCAAAACCCCACGCTGAACGCGGCGCCGACCGGCGCCGCCTTGTGTTGCCTCAAACCGCGCCGCGCCTGCTGCGCGTGCAATGCCTCCATCGGGATCCGTCCCATTCACCTGGAGTCATTGATGAAGTTCTCCCCTGCCCTGCGCCTGGTCGCCATCGCTGCGGCCGCCCTCGCGCTGCAACCTGCCCTGGCCAAAGAAGGCGACGAAGGCCCGCTGCTCGTGCGCGTGCGCGCCCTGCATCTCGATTCGGCCAACAAGGACAGCACGGGTCTGGGCCTGTCGATCAACAACAAGACCTTTCCCGAGGTCGACTTCAGCTACTTCGTGACGCCCAACGTCGCAGCCGAGCTGATCCTGACCTATCCGCAGAAGCAGACCCTCTATTCCAACGGCAGTGCCATCGGCTCGCTCAAGCACCTGCCGCCGACGTTGACGCTGCAGTACCACTTCAACCCGACGGGGACGATCCGGCCCTACGTCGGCGCCGGCCTGAACTACACCAACTTCTCCTCGGTCGAGTTCGCACCCGCCGTGCAGACCGCGCTCAAGCCCAGCATCAAGCACAACAGCTTTGGCGCTGCCTGGCAGGTCGGCGCCGATGTCGAGCTCACCAAGGGCACCTATCTGAACTTCGACCTGAAGAAGGTCGGCCTGGGCACGACCGTCTATTCCAACGGTGCGTCGGCCGGCAAGTTCAAGGTCAACCCGACATTGGCCAGCGTCGGTCTCGGCTGGCGGTTCTGAGAGCGTCGCTTGCGCTCATGTAAATGAGCGCTTTACGTGCGCGGGGACCACCCCGCTCCGCAAGAATGCGCGGCCATGAGCCGCCTTCTTGTTGCGCTGGCAATGCTGTGTGCCAACGCCCTGTGCGCGGCCCAGACATCGCCCTCCAAACCGCCCCCACCCGCCGCGCCGGCCTCCGCCGCCAGCAGCGGCGGCAACCGCCTTGATCGCGTCGAGATCAACAGCGGCCCCACCGCCAACAGCCGCCGCCGCAACAGCACGGCCAGCAAGATCGTCATCGAGCGCGAGGACCTGGACCGTTATGGCGACACGGTGCTGGGCGATGTGCTGCGCCGCCTGCCCGGCGTCACCATCGGCGGCCGCCCGGGCCGCGGCGGCGACATCCGCATGCGCGGCCTGGGCAGCGGCTTCACGCAGATCCTCGTCGACGGCGAACGCGCGCCGGCCGGCTTCGCCGTGGAGGACCTGCCGCCCGACCAGGTCGAGCGCATCGAGATCTACCGTGCCCCGACCGCCGAGACCGGTGCGCGCGCCATTGCCGGCACCATCAACATCATCCTGCGCGAGCCGCTGCAGAAGTCCAACCACGAGCTTCGCTTCACCCTCGGCCAGGACCGCGGCGAGCCACAGGCCGACTTCAGCTGGACGCGCAACCTGAAGTGGGGTGGGCCGAACGGCGACGAATTCGTCGGCGCCGTGTCCACCAACGGTGGCATGCACCGGCGCTTCAACAACATCGACTCGCACAACCGCGTCGTCGACACCGACACCGGCGAGGTACTCAACGAGACCGTGCAGCAGGGCCAGAGCCTGGGCCACAGCACCAACCTGAACGGCAATGCGCGGCTGCGCTGGAAGTTCAGCGACACGCTGAGCTTCAACCTCGCACCCTTCTTCGCGCTGTCGCAGAACGAGGGCTCGAGCCAGAACAACGCCGTGGGCTTCACGCGCTTTCGTGATGTGCACGGCGAGTCCGACGGGCGCATGCACAACATCCGCGTCAACCTGTCGGCCAGCTACCGGCCTGCCGTCGGCGAGACCTGGGATTTCCGCGTCGGCCGCGGCGGCTTCAAGAGCAGCAGCAACAGCCAGCGCCGCGAGACGCTGAAGGACGTCGGCGTCGACATGCAGCGCGTCCAGGACGACCACAACGTCACCGACGACGACCAGACCAGCCTGGGCGCCAAGTGGAGCCTGAAGACGGCCAAGGAACACCAATGGGTGACCGGCCTCGAGCATGAGCAGAGCCAGCGCACCCAGGTGCGCCGCACGCTGATCGACGGCCAGGAATCGCCGGGCCTGCAGAAGTTCGGCGACACCCTGGGCTCGCGCAGCCAGCGCTTCGCCGGCTATACGCAGGACGAGTGGAGCCCGAGCAAGATCTGGTCGGTCTATGCCGGCATCCGCTACGAGCGCATCGAGACCCAGGCCGACGCGGCCGGCCTGCTGCCCGACACGCGCAACGTCTCCCAGGTCACCTCGCCGCTCTTTCACCTGCTGTGGAAGCCCGAGGCCTTCCCCAAGGACCAGGTGCGCCTGAGCCTGACGCGCAGCTACCGCTCGCCCAACCTCAACGACCTGATCGCGCGGCCGACCATCAACACCACCTATCCCACCGGCCCCAACCTGCCCACCTATGCCGACCGCGCCGGCAACCCCGACCTCAGGCCCGAACTCGCCACCGGCGTGGACCTCAGCCTGGAGCATTGGCTGCCCACCGGCGGCATCGTGTCGGGCAGCGCCTTCGTGCGCGACATCAAGAGCCTGATCCGCAGCCGCATCGAACTGGAGACCGTGCCCTGGGACAGCACCTCGCAGCGCTGGGTCAGCCGCCCGCGCAACCTGGAAGGCGCGCGCACCATGGGCGTGGAGTTCGAGGTCAAGGCGCGCCTGGACGAGCTGTGGGAGGAAGCGCCGCCGGAATGGCAGTTGCTGCTGCTGCGCTTCAACATCGCCGTCTTCGACAGCAAGGTCAAGGGCATCCCGGGCTCCAACGCCCGCCTGGACCAGCAGCCGCGCGGCAGCCTGAACTTCGGCCTGGACCATCGCTGGAAGGCCCTGGGCCAGAACTTCGGCAGCGGCTTCAACTTCAACTATGTGCCGGGCACCCGCGTGCAGCAGACCGAGAACCTGCGGCGCGAGGAAACCTCGCGCCGCCAGTTCGACGCCTATCTTTCCTGGGCCAGCGGCTCGGTGCGCGACGGCATCAACTGGCGGCTGTCGCTGGCCAACCTGCTGCCGCGCGATGCGCAGGTCACTTCCGAGGCGGTCTACGTGGATCCGGTGACCAGCCACAACCTGATGACCGACACCTGGTCGCGCAACCGCACCTTCCGCGTGGTCTCGCTGCGCGCCGACATGCGCTTCTAGCCCGGCCGAGAATGTGGCCATGACGCGCCGCATCCTGTTCTTCTGCATGGGCAATATCTGCCGCAGCCCGACGGCCGAGGGCGTCATGCGCGCCAAGCTGAAAGCGGCTGGGCTGGACGTCGAGGTCGACTCGGCCGGCACCCATGGCTATCACGTCGGGGCGCCGCCGGATGAGCGCAGCCAGGCGCATGCGTTGAAGCGCGGCTATGACTTGAGCACCCTGCGCGCACGCCAGCTGATCGCCGAGGATTTCAGTCGCTTCGACCTGGTGCTGGCGATGGACGCGGACAACCTCGCCAACGCCGAACGTCTTTGCCCGCCTGACCAACGCCATCGCCTGAAGCTGCTGCTGGACTACGCGCCACAAGCCAGCAAGCGCCACGTGCCCGACCCTTACTACGGCGGTGCGGCGGGGTTCAACGAGGTGCTGGATCTCGTCGAAGCGGCGTGCGATGGGCTGATCGCGTCGCTCAGAACCGGTAGCAATGCCCCGGCTGGGAGTCGCCACCGCTGACCTGCACGCCATGCGCCGCCACTGTCGCGCCGGGATAGGCGCCGTTCTGGCAGGCGATCAACGCCTCCCGACTGCCTTCGATGCCTTGCTCGATGAAGGACTTTCGCGGCTCCAGGCGCAGCGCTGGACGCTGGCGTTCAGGCGCGGGCAGCGCGACGGTCTGAGCGCCGGGTCGCGGCAGCCGCAGGTTCAGGGGCGTCGGGCTGGCAACGGGAGCCTCCGCGGGCGCGGCGAGAACGTGCAGCGGCGCGGTGGCCAGCACCAGCAGCAGCAGGGCCAAGTTGCGCGGGACGGTCAGCGTTGAAGGGGCAGCGCTCAGCATGCCGTGATTGTTGGCGACGCCGTGCCCTCCGCAACAGGCCAGCCGAGACAGCCGGTTTCCACGGGTAAACCGTATTTGTTCGTCGCGCGAACAAATTACGATGTCCAGCGCTGTCATTTAAAGAAGAGCCGGAGACATGAAACCCATCAAGCCCTGGCTGGGCGCCCTGGCGCTGGCCGCCGCGTCGGCGCTTGCTGCACCGCCGGCCGGCGCACCTTATCAATGGCGCCCGGTCGCCATCGTCGGCGGCGGCTTCGTGGATGGCATCGCCTTTCATCCCGCCGTGCCGGGCCTGGCCTATGCCCGCACCGACATGGGCGGCGCCTACCGTCGCGACACCGCGACCGGGCCGTGGCAACCGCTGCTGGACTGGCTGCCGCTGAGCGAAGTCAACCTGATGGGCGTCGAGAGCCTGGCCGTCGACCCCAACGACCCCGACGCCCTCTACCTTGCCTGCGGCACCTACACCAACCCCGTCGTGCCCAATGGCGCCGTGCTGCGCTCACATGACCGCGGCCGCAGCTTCCAGCGCACCGACCTGCCCTTCAAGCTCGGCGGCAACGAGGGCGGCCGCGGCAATGGTGAGCGCCTGGCCGTCGACCCGAACGATGGCCGCGTCCTCTACCTCGCCTCGCGCCTCGCCGGCCTGTGGCGCAGCGGCGATGCGGCCAAGACCTTCCAGCGCGTGGACACCTTCCCCGACTCGGCCTGGCGCCGCAACGAGTCCGACGGCGCGCCGCCCAGCTGGGGCGGCAACGATGGCAAGGCCACCATCAATTTCGTCCTCTTCGATCCGAGCAGCGGCAAGCGCGGCCAGCCCAGCCGCACGATCTACGCAGGTGTCTCGGTCGTGGGCCGGCCCAGCCTGTGGTTCAGCCGCGATGCCGGCGCAAGCTGGCAACCCGTGCCCGGCGCGCCGACACAGCACCGCCCCATGCGCGCCACGCTGGCAAGCGACGGGCGCCTCTACATCGCCTATGCCAGTGATCCCGGCCCGCATCGCATGAAGGACGGCGCCGTCTGGCGCTACGACACTGCCAGGCAGGCCTGGGCCGACATCACGCCCGAGCGCCCCAGCGCCACACAGCCTTTCGGCTATGCGACGGTGACCGTGGATCCCGGCCATCCGCAGCGACTGCTGGCCAGCACCGCCGGCCGCGGCGCGGGCGACCAGCTGTTTCGCAGCACGGATGGCGGCACCACCTGGCGGCCCCTCTTTCCCGCAGCGCAGTTCGACGCCTCGGCCGCCCCCTACGTCGCCGACACGCATCTGCACTGGCTCTACGACGTCAAGATCAACCCCGCCAACCCCGACCACGCCCTCTTCACCACCGGCTACGGCGGCTGGGAGACGCTGGACCTGACGCAGGCCGATGCCGCCAAGCCCACGCACTGGCAGGTCATGGCCGCCGGCATCGAGGAGACCGTGGCCCTGGCCCTGCACAGCCCGACGAAAGGCGTGCCGCTGGTGACGGCCATCGGCGACTACTCGGGCTTCGTCCACACCGACCTGGACAAGCCGGCGGCCGGCAACCCCAAGCCGCCCTTCTTCGGCAACACGCATGACGTGACCGGGGCGGAACTCGCGCCCGAGGTCATCGTCCGCATCGGCCACCCGCGCGATGGCGGCAAGAACCTCGGCTATTCGCTGGACGGCGGCGCCACCTGGCGCGCGCCGGCCAGCGTGCCCGATGCCAAGTCCAGCGACGGTTTTGTCGCCGTGTCGGCCGATGGCAAGGCCTGGGTCTGGACGCCCAAAGGCGGCACGCCACATGTCAGCCACGACCGTGGCGAGACCTGGACGCCGGTGCAGCGCCTGCCCGCCGGCACCCGCGTCATCGCCGACCGCGTGAACCCCCAGCGCTTCCACGCCATGGCGCTGTTCGACGACACGCTCTACGCCAGCAACGATGCCGGCCTGACCTTCGCCGCCAAGCCACTCGCCCTGCCCGACGGCCCCGTTACCCGCGCCGCCGCCGGCAGCAACAACCGCAGCAACCGCGGCGACGACCGTGGCGGCCAGGACAGGCTCTACGCCACGCCCGGCCGCGAAGGCGAGCTCTGGCTGGCGGCCTTCCATGGTCTCTACCGTGCCGGCGACGGCCAGGGCTTCAAGCGCCTGCCCGCCGTCTCGCAGATCCACGCCTTCGGCTTCGGCCGCGCGGCACCGAGCAAGCAGGAGCCAGCCCTCTACCTCGTCGGCAGCGTCGCCGGCCAGTACGGCATCTTCCGTTCCACCGACGGCGCCGCGAGCTGGCAGCGCATCAACGACGACGCCCACCAATGGGGCCTGATCCTGCAGATCAGCGGCGACCCCAAGATGTTTGGCCGCGTCTATGTCGGCACTCACGGGCGTGGCGTGCAGTACGGCGATCCGCGCTAAGGCTTTTTGGGCAACTCGAAGCGTCGCAGCGAGGACTTGATCAGCCGGTCGTCGGCATCGAAGAGGCTGACCAGTTCCAACTGCAGCGGTCCTGCCGGCATCTTGAGCTCCCGCACGTGGCGCTGTAGCCGCCGACCCGATTCGAAGCGCGTGTTGTCGCTGGCCTTGCCCAGTCGCTGAGCGACCTCGGCGGGCGTCAGGCCGGGCTCGAGGGCCAGTGCCGCTAGCGCCCACTCATCCTTGAGCGCCTGCAGCGCCGCGCCCGGCGCCGCGGGCGGGTCATCCATGGCCTCGAAGACGACGCGCGTGTCGTCCGGCCAGCTCTCGTCACCCATGGGCACCCGGAACATGCGCTCGCGCAGCGAGTAGCCCCAGTCGTACTTGGGCCCGCCGTCGTCGCGCAGGCCGTGCAGCAGCCGCGCGCTGAGCGTCAGCCACCGCTCACCGTGCACCAGCGTCACCGCGAAGACGGGCTTGTCGGCGAAGTTGCTGGGACTCCAGTCGCGGTCTGCACAGTCGGCGGTATCCAGGGGCAGGAAGCCGAACAACAGCGCACCGCGCGCCACGCCGCTGCCAAAGGCGACGCGGCATTGCAGGCGCAGGTCCCCCAGGCGCCGCTCGCCCGCGGGCACGCCCGGCGTGCGGATGTCGGGCCGCCAGGTCACGCGGCCATCGGCCAGGCGGCTGCGCACCTCGGTACGCTCGTCCAGTTGCCGCCAGGCGGGGTCGATGACGAAGCGGTCCTCGCCATCCAGTGCCAGCGGCCGCCGGCCGGCCGGCGTCATCAAGCCCAGCTCCAGGCTGGGCGCCGCATCGGCCTGGGTGCGCGCATAGACCTTGAACTTCAGCGCCGCGGCCGGCGCCAGCGCGCGGTGCTTCTCGAACAGCGCCTCGGCCTTGAAGAGCTGGCCCAGCGTCTTCTTCTCGCGTGCCGTGGCGGCCTCGCCCGAGACCTCGACGCGGCCCAGTTGGGCTTCGGCGGCCGGCGCGCTGGCAGGCAGCGCGAGTGCGCTGGCCAGCAACGTGGTCACCAAGTCCATGCCAGCTTGCGGGCCGAGCGACGGGCCGCTCCCTAGCCGGCCCGCCTTGGGCGATGTGCTTGTGGCTTGATGCCGCGAGCATCGCCGCCCCCGCGGGGGCTGAGGCCGGACACATGGCGTCCAGTGGACGCGATGTGCCTGCCGAAGGGCTGCGGCACTGGCCGCAGCGCGGTCTGCAAGACCGACCAGACTCGCACGCGTTCAGCGACGCGAGGTTGGGCGAGGGGTAAACGCATCACACCGCCGCGAACGCGTCCCGCGTCAGGTTCTCGGGCGCCTCGCCCGCGCCGCGGCAGGCCACGTCGTCTTCGATGCGGATGCCGCCATAGCGCGACAGCCGCTCCACGGCGTCCCAGTCCACCTGGGCAGCCTGGGGCGAGGCGCGCAGCTGGCGCAGCAGCGTCGGGATGAAGTAGAGGCCCGGCTCGATGGTGACCACCATGCCGGCCTGCAGCGGCCGTGTCAGGCGCAGATAGCGGTGGCCCTCGGGCTTGTCGGCCACGCCGCCGCTCTCGCTGGCCATGAAGCCACCGACGTCATGCACCTGCAGGCCCAGCAGATGGCCGACGCCGTGCGGGAAGAAGGGCTTGGTGACGCCCTCTTCCACGATGGCCTCCTCGCTCATCTTCACGATGCCGGCTCCGCGCAGCACGCGGGCGATGCGGCGATGGGTGCTGAGATGGATGTCGCGGTAGTCGACGCCGTCGCGCACCTCGTCGACGAGGCCGAGTTGCTCGACCTCCATCGCCGCGACCAGGGCCGCGAACTCGTCATGGCCCGGCGCCACCCAGGTGCGGGTGATGTCGCTGGCATAGCCGTTGACCTGGGCACCGGCGTCGATGAGGAAGCTGCGCATCTCCGGCGGCGGGCTCTCGTCCTGGTACTGGTAGTGCAGCACCGCGGCATGCTCATTGAGGCCGACGATGTTGGTGTAGGGCAGGTCGCGGTCGGTGTGGCCGGTGGCGACGAGATAGGCGCGGTGGATGCCGGCCTCGCTCTCGCCGCGCAGGAAGGCCGCACGCGCGGCGTTGTGGCCGGGTACGGCGCGGCGTTGTGCGGCGCGCATCTGCGCCAGCTCGTAGGGGCTCTTCACGCCGCGCGCCCAGTGCAGCAGGTTGAGCAGCGCCTCGGGGTTGTTGGGTTCCAGGCCCGGCAGCGCGGCATCGGCCTCGGCGACGATGGCCGTGCGCGCCGTGACGAGATCGGCCAGGGCCTTGGCCGCTTCTTCCGGCTCACGGATGACGACCAGCTCGACCGCATCCACCCACTCGCCGCTCGGTGCGCTCGGCGGCACATGCCAGTAGTCATCGGGCTGGAAGTAG
Organism: Roseateles sp. P1_C1_2; assembly: GCF_056406535.1. Classification (NCBI taxonomy): domain Bacteria; kingdom Pseudomonadati; phylum Pseudomonadota; class Betaproteobacteria; order Burkholderiales; family Sphaerotilaceae; genus Roseateles; species Roseateles sp. P1_C1_2. The sequence goes on along the minus strand of NZ_JBFUAB010000004.1, from coordinate 167,373 downwards.
ACGACGCGCGGCTTCTGGCCCGGCCGCACCGCCAGCCAGGAATGCGGGTGATTCGTCAGCGGCAGCCAGTGCTTGAAATGCGGGTTGGCCTGGAAGAGATAGGGCCGGTCGTCGAGAAAAGCGTATTTCTCGATGCCGGAGGCGATCAGCAGCGTGTCGAAGCCGGTGCGCTCGAGCGCGGATTCGGCGTGCTGTTGCAGCGCGGCGAGGTGGTCGGTGTAGAGGCTCATTGCCGCTCCATTCACTTGCGCACGTAGGTCAGCTTCTTGGCGCCGCCGTCGCAGCTGCCGATGACCTTGGCGTCGCCGACCTTGTCGTTGTCGACTGCATTGATCTCATAGCCCTTGACGCCCTTGGCGTCGAGCTTGGCGGCGGCGTGGGCGGCCTGGGTCAGCAGCAGGGCGGCAGCGGCGCTCAGGATCAGCAGGGTGGGCTTGGACATCGGATTTGCGTGTGTCAGGGGAGATATTGGATTGTGAGACAGGCGGACTCATCCGGTTGTCTTTGCCCAAGTCCTCATGACTCGCGTGCACTGCCGCGGGAATCCGCCCCGCGAGGGCGGGTAACTTTTCTCTGACGCGCCAGAGAAAAGTCACCAAAAGAGGAGCGCTCAATGCAATCCGCACTCGAGCGGGACCAGGTGCTCGCGTTGCTCGAAGCGGGCTGCACCCCGAAGCGAACCGCTGCGCTCTCGCCCACCACTTGTGCCGAGCACCAGCGATCGGACCTTCACGCCGCTTAAGTCGCGGCTGCACGCCGACGCCCGGCAAATACCGAACAGCCGCGCCGCTCGGGCGGCGCTGCATTGGGCTGTTTTGGTGAGCCCGGCGTGCAGCCGCGCGTCGGACGGGCTGCTGGTGCGATGGATGTTGGTCGTGACAAGTCAGACGCGAGAGCGCAGCGGGTCGCTTGTGGGCATGCCGCGTTGGCTGTTGCACGCCGCAACGCGGCCGTGTGGTGCTGGTGTGCGGTTCAGGGCCTCTTCTTTGGTGACTTTCTTCTGGCCCCGCAGAAGAAAGTTACCCGGCCGCCGGGACGGACTCCCGGCAATGCAGCGAGCAGACACGCCCTAAGCAAAAGCAACCCAAACCATCGTCACCCCTCCCGATCCCACACCACCCCCTCCTCCGTCAGCATCGCATCCAGCGGCATGTCCAGCGCACTGGGCTTGAGCAACGGCAGGAACCCATGCGCATACCCAATGCCCACCGCCGCCGGCCGCGGCTGCATCTCGGCCAGGGTCTTGTCCATGAAGCCGCCGCCATAGCCCAGCCGCAGGCCAGCGGGCCCGAAGCCCAGGCAGGGCACCAGCATCAGCTGCGGCCTGAATTCCTCGGTGTCCTTGGGCTTGGGGATGTGGAAGGCGTCTTCCTCCATCGGGCAGCCGGGGTACCAGACATGAAAGCGCAGCGTGCCGTGCACCTTGTCCACCACCGGCAGGCCGATGCGGCGATGGGGATGGTTTTCGCCCCAGCGGTAGAGGGTGGGCAGCGGATCGAACTCACCCTTGATGGGCCAGTAGGCGCCGATGGTGGTCTCGCGGCGGCGCAGCAGCCAGACGCTCAGCACCTCCTGCAGCTCGGCGGCCAGGTCCAGGCGGTTGGGCAAAGTCAGCCTTTGTTCGATCAGCTTGTGCCGGATGGCGGCGCGGTCGTTGGCGTCCAAGGGTGAGACTTCCTTGCGAACCTGGGAATCTGGCCATTGTGGGCCATGGGCCGGCATCACTAAAGTCGTGCCACGCAACCATCACGCAGGGAGAACAACAGATGCTGAACAAGCTCAGCCAGCTCAGCGAATCGAGCGGGGCGCTCAAGCCGGGCCGCGGCATGATCAGCGGCGTCATCGCGCTCACGCTCGCCATCCTGTGCTTTCTCGGCGTGCTGGCCTTCCACTTCCCCGAGTACCTGACGACGCCGCAGCTGCGCCAGTCCTACAACGTCGACGTGATCCGGCGCCTGCTGTACTGGGCCTTGGTGCTGTCGGGCGGGCTGGCGCTGTTCAACATCGTCTTCAGCCGCATGCGCTGGCTGGCACTGTGGACCTTTGTGCTGCTGGGCCTGGCGCTGGCCCTGGGCGGCCACAAGGTCGAGGTCGACCCCAACTTCCCCGACCACACGCCCTATGTCGGCCTGGACTGGTTCATCCTCGACCTGCTGGGCTCGACGCTGATCTTCGTCTTCATCGAGAAGCTGTTCGCGCTGCGCCGCGACCAGCCGGTGTTCCGCCCGGAGTGGCAGACGGACTTCCAGCATTTCATCGTCAACCACCTGGCCGTCGGCTTCGTGATGCTGGCCACCAATCTGCTGGTGCACAAATTCTTCGGCTGGGCGGCCAAGGACGGCATCCAGGGCTGGGTGCAGGGCCTGCCCTTCCCCATCGCCCTCTTCCTCATCATCCTGGTCGCCGACCTGGTGCAGTACTGGACGCACCGGGCCTATCACGAGGTGCCCATGCTGTGGCGGCTGCATGCCGTGCACCACAGCGTGAAAAGCATGGACTGGCTGGCGGGCTCGCGCCAGCACATCCTGGAGCTCATCATCACCCGCACCCTGGTGCTGGCGCCCATCTTCGTGCTGGGCTTCAGCAAGGAGGTCATCGACGCCTACATCGTCGTCGTCGGCTTCCAGGCGGTGTTCAACCACGCCAACGTCAGCGTGCGCCTGGGGCCGCTGCGCTACATCATCGTGACGCCCAACTTCCACCACTGGCACCACTCGCAGGACCAGGAAGCGCTGGACAAGAACTACGCGGCTCACTTCGCGTTTCTTGACCACCTGTTCGGCACGGCGGTGCAGTCGGATCGCAAATGGCCGGAGCACTACGGCGTGCTGGGCGACTATGTGCCGGACGGCTTCCTGCGCCAGCTGCACTTTCCGTTCACGTGGAAGGGCTGAACGCAAGCGCCATGGATCCCTACATCGAACTCTGCATCGAACTGCTGCAGCCCCTGGGCCCGGTGCGGCCGCTGCGCATGTTCGGCGGCCACGGCCTCTATGTGGATGGCCTCTTCATGGCCCTGGTCATCCAGAACCAGCTCTATCTGAAGACCGACGACGTGACGCGTGAGCGCTTTGTCGCGGCGGGCTGCCAGCCCTTCAGCTATGCGACCAAGACCGGCGAGCGACAGGTGATCAGCTACTACCAGCCGCCCGAAGAGGCGCTGGAATCGCCGCCGCTGATGCAGCCCTGGGCCAGGCTGGCCTTCGAGGCCGCGTTGCGCACGGCGAATGCCAAGAAGCCGGCCAAGGCCAGGAAACCTGCGGCGGCCAAAAAGACCGCCGCGAAGAAGACCTCAGCCGCCAGCGCGAAGCGGGCGGCCAAGCCTGCGCTTCCTGACTCAGCCGCCATCGCGAAGCGGGCGGCCAAGCCTGCGGTTTCTCAATCAGCCGCCAAAAAACCGGCGGCCAAGAAAGCCGCGGTTCGCCGTGGCTGAGACCGGCGGCACCAGCAGCTCGAAGTCGGCCGCAGGCCAGCCTTCCAGCACGGCCGTCTGGCCGGGTGCCAGGGCCAGCGCCTCGCCGGCCTCCAGCCACTTGTCTTCGGCCGGCTGGTCGGTGGTGCCCGACAGCGTCAGCCACACACGGCCGCGGGCCACCGCCAGGCGGCGCGCCTCGGCGCCACCGGCCAGGGTCATGGCCCGGCCACCGTCCAGATGCCAAACAGATTGCGCGTCGCTCATGATGAGACTCCTCGGTTGATGTCAGGGATTCTGCTTAGATTGCCCAAGACGGTCCAATGACTCCGCGGCGTCGATTGATACCATTCACGCATGAATCAGCCGATACGCCAACGCCCACTCTCGGTCGGTCCCCTGCGCGCCTTCGAGGCCGTGGCCCGGCTGCTGTCCTTCCGCGCGGCGGCCGAGGAGCTGAGCCTGACGCAGTCGGCCATCAGCCGGCAGATCCAGTCGCTGGAGGAGGAGATCGGCTGCACTCTCTTCCTGCGCGGCACGCGCAAGGTGGAGCTGTCCAGCGACGGCGCGGTGCTGCTGCCCACCGCCGTGGCCGTGTTGTCGCGCCTGGACCAGACCGTGCGCCAGATCCGCCGCTCGCGCGGCCGGCGCGTCGTCAATGTCAGCACCTTCGCGTCGTTCGCGTCGCTGTGGCTGATCCCACGCATGGAGGCCTTCCAGCGCGAGCATGCCGACATCGACATCCGCGTGTCGGCCTATGACCGCAAGGTCGACCTCGAGGATGGCGAGAGCGACCTGGCCCTGCGCTATGACGACCGCCCCTCGGTGACGCCCGACGCCGAGCAACTCTTCGAGGAGCTGCTGTCGCCCTGCGTCAGCCCCTGGTACTTGCAGAACCCGCCCGCGCCGTTGAAGCGCGCCGCCGACCTCGCCGGCCACGCATTGGCCGAGGAAGACGACCCCCGCCCCAGCGCCGAGTACCTGAGCTGGCGGCGCTGGCTGACCGAGCAGGGCGAGCACGAGTTGCAGCCGCGCCGCTGGCTCTACCTGAACTTCACCTACCAGCAGGTGCAGGCCGCGCTGACTGGCCAGGGCGTGGCGCTGGCCCGGCTGCCGCTGGTGCACGAGCACCTGACGCGCGGCGAGCTGGTCGAGCCCTTCGGCAAGACCGGCCGCCTGGGCAGCCCCTTCAGCTACTGGATGATGCTGGGCCCGAACGCCGCGCGCCGGCCCGAGGTGCAGCAGTTTGCGGACTGGGTGCGCGAGCAGGCCGCCATCACGCGCGAACAACTGGTGGGCGTCTAGCCATGTGGAAGCGCGCGGCTGTCTACGGCCTGGCCCTGGCGGCCGGCACGGCGCTGCTGCAATGGCTGGACTACCGCCATTTCGTCCGCGCCCAGTCCGAGACGGTCTACATCGCGGTGATCGCGGCGGCCTTCCTGGCCTTGGGCGCCTGGGCCGGCGTCAAGCTGCTTGGCCGCCGCGCGCCGCCGGCCCAGGCTTTCGACGGCAACCCGCAGGCACAGGCGGTGGGAGCGTGGGTGGCAGAGATTCCGGATCACGCCGGGGCGAGTTGCGGGGGCAGCCAAGGCGCAGACGAGGCGTTGGGCGGGGCCCAACAACGAGTCGGCAACGCAGGATGGCCCCGCAAATCGCCCCGGCCCGAAGGGTTGAGCCCGCAAGGGGGGCGATTCAGCGTTGCGCCGCTTGCCCGGGCGGCCAGCCCGGGCTGCACGCCGCGCCTTGCCTCGCCCCCCTTGCAGGCTCAACGCGAGCCGGAATCTCTGCCACCCACGCTCCCTGGCATCAGCCCGCGTGAGCGCGAGGTGCTGGAACTGCTCGCCGCCGGTCTGAGCAACAAGGAGATCGCCGACAAGCTGCATGTGTCGCCGCACACGGTCAAGACGCATGTGGCGAAGCTGTTTGAAAAGCTCGACGCGCGACGCCGCACCGAGGCCATCCTGAAGGCGAGAGAGCTCGGTTTGTTGCGCTGAAGGGCTGATTTCAGCGAAATCACCCATTTGTCCGATGGCCCCCGCGGCCCGAACATCGTTCCATGGCGGCTCTTCCAATCCGCCATGAGGTCCCAATGCTGAAAACCATCCTGTCTTTCGGTGCCGTCGCCGGCCTGGCTGCCGGCATCCCGCTGTTCGCGCTGCTGATCCTGAATCGGGGCGCGCCGCCGGCTCACGGCATGGTCATCGGCTACACGCTGATGCTGGTCGCGCTGAGCCTGGTCTTCGTCGCCATCAAGCGCCGCCGTGACGACGAGCTCGGCGGCGTCATCCGCTTCTGGCCGGCCTTCCTGCTCGGCCTGGCCATCAGCCTCGTGGCGGGCGTCGTCTATGCGGCCGCCTGGGAAGTGACGCTGGCCGTCACCAAGCTGGACTTCGGCACCGAGTGGGTCAAGATGTACATGGCCGAGAACAAGGCCAAGGGCCTGCCCGAAGCGGAGCTCGCCAAGCTGGCCGCCGAGATGGACGAGTTCAAGCGCAACTACGCCAACCCGCTGTTCCGCTTCCCCATGACCATGGCCGAGATCGTGCCGGTCGGCCTGCTGGTATCTCTCGTCTCAGCGGCGCTGCTGCGCAATCCGCGCTTCATGGCCGCAAGGAAGTGAGCCCCTCGCCCAGTCCCGCGCCGCTGAACGCGGGCGAGCCTGGTCGGTCCCCCGAGGGGACGGCGATGCTTGCCGGCTCGACCGGCAAGCATCGCCAGCGCGGGCCGGCTAGGGGCGGCCCGGCGCTCGGCCCGGAACACCCCGGCACCACGAATGCGAATGGAGAACTGACATGAACCTGCTGCCCACCGGCGCCGCCCTCTACGCCTTCCTGATCGCCACGCTCGTACTCGCGCTGACACCCGGGCCTGGCGTCGTCTTCATCGTCGCGCGCACGCTGGCACAGGGGCGCACGGCGGGCCTGGCGTCGGTCGCCGGCGTGGCCCTGGGCAATTTGACGAATGCGGTCGGCGCGTCCATCGGCCTGGCGGCCCTGTTCGCCGTGTCGTCGCTGGCCTTCACGGCGGTGCGCTGGGCAGGTGCGGCCTATCTGATCTGGCTGGGCATCCAGGCCCTGCGCCAGCCCGCCGCGACGGCCAACGGCGCGCCCCCCACGCCGGCCGCGCCGCGCCAGCTCTTCCGCGACGGCTTCTTCGTCGCGCTGCTCAACCCCAAGACGACGCTGTTCTTCGCCGCCTTCATCCCGCAGTTCCTGCACCCCGAGGGCTCGCAGGCGGCGCAGGCCGTACAGGCGCTCTCGCTCAGCATCCTCTTCGTCGCCGTGGCCGCCGTCACCGACAGCCTTTACGCGCTGCTGGCCGGCTGGATGAAGCCGCTGCTGCGCGGCGCGGCCGGCAGCGGGCGCTGGGTGTCGGCGCTGGTGTATTTCGCGCTGGGGCTCTACGCGGCTTTCGGCGGCACCAAGCAGAAGGCTTAGGCCGCCACCACCCTCGCCAGCGCCTGCGCCATGGCCTGCTGCGCGCGCAGCACTTCGTTGACGCCGGCATCCTTCAGCCACTGCGCCTCTTCCTGGGTGTGGGCGACGACGGCGCAGCGCAGTTCGGGGTTGAGCTGACGCGCCAGCGTCAGCATGGCCGGCACCACGCGCACATCGCTGACGGCCACGACCAGCCAGGCGGCCTGGGCGATATGGGCCTGCACCAGCGTCATGGCCTCGCCGGCCTCGCCCAGCACGGCCGCATGGCCGGCGGCGCGCAGCTTCTCGACAACCTCCCGGTCGTGGTCGATGACGACCAGCGGGCGGCTGCCCAGTTCGTCATGCAGGGCCGTGCCCAGCGAGCCATGCCCCACCAGCACGACCTGGCCGGCCAGCGCGCTCTGCGGCGTGTCGGGCGGCAGTTCCGCCAGCGGGTCGTCGCGAGCCTCCAGCTGGCGGGCCCAGGCCGAGCGCTTAAGCACCCAGCGGCGCAGCGGCTCCACGCCGGAGAACAGCACCGGGTTCAGCGCGATGGACACGATGGCGCCGGCCACGATCAGGCTGGTCGCCTCGGGCGGCACGAGGTGCAGGCTCTGGCCCAGGCCGAGCAGGATGAAGCTGAACTCGCCGATCTGCGCCAGGCTCACCGCCACCGTCAGCGCGGTGGACAGCGGGTAGCGCAGCAGCAGCACTAGCGCCCCGGCGGCAATCGTCTTGCCGACCAGGATGACGGCCACCGTCGCCAGCACGGCCAGCGGTTGGTCGATGAGGATGCGCGGGTCGAACAGCATGCCCACGGCGACGAAGAACAGCACGGCGAAGGCATCGCGCAGCGGCAGGCTCTCGTGCGCCGCGCGCTCGCTGAAGGCCGATTCGCGCAGCACCAGGCCGGCGAAGAAGGCGCCCAGCGCCACGCTGACGCCGAACAGCGCCGCCGCACCCACGGCCAGGCCGATGGCGGCGGCCACGGTGGCCAGCGTGAACAGCTCGCGCGAGCCGGTGCGGTTGACCTGCCACAGCATCCACGGCAGCAGGCGCCGCCCGGCCACCAGCATCACCGCGACGAACACCACGACGGCCAGCAGCGTCTTGCCTATGGTCAGCCACAGCGCGCTGCCGCCGGCACCGCCCTGGCCATCTTCAGGGCCGAGCACCGGGATCAGCACCAGCGCCAGCACCATGGCCAGGTCCTCGACCACGAGCCAGCCCACGGCGATGCGGCCATTGCCGGTATGCAGCAGCTCGCGCGACTCCAGCGCGCGCAGCAGCACCACCGTGCTGGCCACCGACAGCGCCAGGCCGAAGATGAGCGACGCCGCCAGCGCCCAGCCCCACCACCAGTGCGCCAGCGCCGCGCCCATGCCGGTGGCCGCGGCCATCTGCACCAGCGCACCCGGCAGGGCGATGCCCTTGACCGACATCAGGTCGCCGACCGAGAAGTGCAGGCCCACGCCGAACATCAGCAACATGACGCCGACCTCGGACAGCTGCTGGGCCAGATGCACGTCGCCGACGAAACCCGGCGTGTGCGGCCCGATCAGCACGCCGGCCAGCAGATAGCCCACCAGCGCGGGCAGCCGCGCCCATTGGGCGAGCAGGCCCAGCACCAGGGCCAGGCCAAAGGCGGCGGCCAGCGTCGAGATCAGGGTCATGCCGTCATGCATCTTGCGGGGGTCCTCTCAATCGGGGGAAATGAGCTCGCGCTCGGTCAGGATGAGGGTCAAGGCGCGGTCGTGCGCCTCGACCGGGAAATGTGTTTCGGCCGCCGACCAGGCCAGGCCGATGGTGGTCACGCCAGGGTGCAGCGCCAGCCAGCGGTCGAAATAGCCACCGCCATAGCCAAGGCGAAAACCCTCGCGCGTGAAGCCGACGCAGGGCACCAGCACCACGTCGGGCACGGCAACCGCGCCGGTCGACGTGGCGATGCCGCATTCGTCCTGGGCCGTCGTGGGGCCGCCGTCCCAACGGCGATAGACCATTTCCGCCGGCTCGCGGCGCGCAAACGGCAGCGCCCGGGGCCAGGGCAAGGCGCCGGGATCGAACTCGCCCGGCAGCGGCCAGTAGACGCCCACCAGCTCCGGCTCCAGCTGATCCAGCAGCTCGCGCAGAGGCGCGCCGAGCGCCGCCTGGGCGGTCTGGAAGGCCGGGCCGGCCGCGAAGTCGCGGCGCGCGGCCAGCAGTTCGCGGCGCAGTGAAGGGCGGTCGGGGTGGGCAGCACTCATCGGTCTATTAAAACCCAGGGCTCATGTCGCTCCTCAGCCCTGAGGATGCGGGCCATGCGCGGGATGGTCCACAGGAGCTGCCCGGCGCTATGGTCGCCGTCGTCTTCACCCCGCGAAGCCGCCATGTCCACGCCCCACACCCCCTACCACCCCATCATCTATGTGCGCGGCTACGCGATGTCGCGCGGCGAGATCGACGAGACCACGGCCGACCCCTTCTGCGGCTTCAACCTCGGCTCGACGATGTACCGCGCCGTGCCGAACAAGACCGACAGGCCGCGCAAATACGTGTTCGAGTCACCCGTCGTGCGGCTGGCCTCGGAGTACGGCTACCAGGATGTCTACGAGGACGGCTACGACATCGTCGACCCCGAGTGGGAGGCCGACTCCCTGGGCAAGCCGACCGACAACAAGCTGGGCAGCCGCTGCATCGTCATCTACCGCTATTACGACGCCGCGTCCTCCTACCTCGGCAACAGCAAGACACCGGAGATCGAGGACTTCGCCAAGGGCCTGTCCAAGCTCGTGGCCCGCGTGCGCGAGCTGGTCTGCAAGAACGCAGAGAACAAGATCGCAGAGGCCGATTTCCGCTGCTATCTCGTCGCCCACTCCATGGGCGGCCTGGTCTGCCGCGCCTTCCTGCAGAACGTGGCGCTGGACACCGAGAAGGTCGCCCAGCACGTCGACAAGTTCTTCACCTACGCGACGCCGCACAACGGCATCGACGTGCTGGGCCAGAACATCCCGTCCTGGCTGAGCGTCAACGACATCTCCAATTTCGACCGCGACAAGCGCATGCCGGCCTACCTCGACCTGGCGGCCGCAGCCAAGAAGCACAAGCGCGTGGACCTCATCCCCGAGGCACGCTTCCCGTCGCGGCGCGTGTTCACGCTGATCGGCAGCAACCGGCTGGACTATGAAGCCGCGGCCGGCATGTCTCGCAGCTTCGTCGGCCATGGCAGCGACGGCCTGGTCAAGATCGAGAACGCGACGCTGTGCGGCCTGGATGCCAAGGGCAACATCACCGACCAGTGCGCCAAGGCCGTCGTCTACCGCGCGCACTCGGGCTATTTCGGCATCGTCAACAGCGAGGAGGGCTACCAGAACCTGGCCCGTTTCCTGTTCGGCGACGTGCGCGTGGACCTGTGGCTGGAGATCGACGACATCCGCCTGCCCGACAAGGTGCAGGAGGAAGCCGACGCCGGCCGCGCCGTCAACGCGCTCTACCAGATCGAGGTGGTGGCCTCGCCGCGCGGCAAGCTCTGGTATCTGACGCGGCGCACGACGGAGGAAGACTCCGTCGCCTGCGTGGCGCATGCCAACTGGAAGGAGAACTCGAGCCTCTACCTCAGCAGTGTCTTCCTCGCCAACCGGGCCAAGGTCAACCCGCGCCGCAAGTCGCTCGCCTACGGCATGACGCTGGGCGTGCGCGTGCCCGACTACGAGATCGAGAAGCGGCTCTGGCTCAACGAGCACTTCGAGGGCGGCTATCTGTTCCGCAACGCGCTGATCCTGGAGATGGTGCCGCCGGCCAATGAAGGCGATGCCTGGAAGGTCAAGTACGCCTGGCAGGACGCCGGCGTGTCCATGGCCGACACCGAGATCGCGGCCAAGCAGCTCAAGTCGGGCCGCATCGAGGTCAGCGTGCCCTTCGACAGCAGCGCCGTCGCCACCAACGGCAAGATGAAGCCCACCAACCCCGGCATCCGCGGCCGGCTGCGCTTCGAGATCGAGGGCTGGAACCCGGACGCGGCGGACTGATCAGCGGCGCAGTTGCCGGCGGCGCAGCCAGGTCAGGCCCGCCACGCCGCCCAGCAGCAGCGCCCAGCTCGCCGGCTCGGGCACGGCCGTGATCTGGTAGACGAAGCTGTGGTCGCGGTAGTTGAAGTCGCCGCCGCTGGGCAGGTCCTCGAAGGCAATGTTGGTGCCGGCCGGTACCTGGGCATCGCCGGCGAAAGGTGCTGCCCAGGCATGGTTGACGCCGTCGCCGTTCAGGCTGACGTCGCTGTAGTAACGCGCCGCGCCGCTGTTGGCGTCGATGAAGAACACCAGGCTGTCGCCGGCCGTCACCTTGCCGAGCACAAAGGTCTGGCCATAGGCGCTGCCGTGGTTGCTGAGCCCGGCCGCGCCGTCGATGCCATTGATGCGTGCGCCGATGAGGTTGGTGAAGCCGCCGGCCTCGCCGGTGTAGTAAGCCACCAGCAGGCCGCTGGCGCCCGCCGTGAAGCTGCTCACCGGCGCCGGGGTGCCGGGCGTGGGGTAGATGTCCGGGTTGGCCTGGGCGACCAGGCTCAGCAGCGTGGCCGAAGCCCCATCAACAGGCGTCGTGCGGCGGTCTTCATCAACGGTCTCCTGGCTGACTGGCGGCCAAGATTACGGAAGAGATAGCGCTATCTCCAGCCCCTAACTCGTGGGCAGAGCGCCCGCCTGCGTAAAGCGCGAAGCCACGGGTTTCCCTGGGTTAAATTCAGACACCAGGCGCGGCGCTCGGCCAGCTGGCCGGAGCGCACGCCAAGTGAAGCAGTCGCGGGGCGTGAAGCGCATGAGTCAGATGGGTGGTCGAGTCTTGAAACACATGAGCCGTGGGGCACTCGCCCTGCTGCTGTCGGTAGCCCTGAGCGCCGACGCCGCCCCGCCGACGCCACCCGCCGATGCCGACCTCGCCGTGCAAGCCCGCGATGCCTGGGTCAAGCGCGACCGCAAGCGCCTGGCCACCTTCGCCGAGGCCGCCCGCAGCCAGAACCACCCGCTGGCAGGCTGGGTCGAGTACTTCGACCTCAATGCGCGGCTGGCTGAGGTGCGCCAGCCGGAAATGGACGCCTTCTATGCGCGCTACCCCGGCAGCTATGTCGAGGACAGGCTGCGCAACGACTGGCTGCTGGAACTGGGCCGCCGCCGCGACTGGCTCAATTTCCGCCGCGACCATGCGAGCTACCAGATGCGCGACGACCGCGAGGTGGCCTGCTATGGGCTGCTGGCCGACCATCTCGCCGGCACCAAGATCGATGCAGACGCTGCAAAGGCCGCCTGGATGGCTCAGAAAGACGGCGACGACGGCTGCCAGCAGCTCGCCATTGCCATGGTCGAAGCCGGCACCTTCAAGCCCGACACCGTCTGGGCCAAGGCGCGCCAGGCCACCGAACAGAGCCGCCCGCGCGCCGCGCGCCAGGCCGTCGCCCTGCTGGCCACCAAGCCGCTCGACCAGAAGCTCGCCGAACTGCAGGACAACGCCGGCCGCTACCTGACGCGCCAGGCCCGCACCTCGCCACGCCCCGAGGCCGAGTTGACGGCCCTGGCCCTGGCCCGCGTCGCCGCCAACGACCCCGACCAGGCCGCCGGCCTGCTGCGCGACAAATGGAGCAAGCTGCCGCCCGAGCTGCAGGCCTGGCTGTGGGTGCAGATCGGCCGCCAGTCGGCCCTGCGCCTGCAGGATGGTGCCCTGGCCGCCTTCGAGCGCGCCGACAAGCTGGCGCCCGAGCTGGCCTGGAGTGATGACGCCGCCGCCTGGGCCGCCCGCGCGGCCCTGCGCGCCAAGCAACCCGCCCTGGCCTTGCGCGCCATCGAGCGCATGAGCGCCAACGAGCAGCGCGACCCGGCCTGGGCCTACTGGAAGGCCCGCGCGACACGGCAGCAAGGCGACGCCCACGGCGCCCGCGTGCAGCTCACCACACTCTCCTCGACGCCGCTGAACTACTTCGGCCGCCTCGCCGCCGAAGACCTCGGCCTGCCCACCCCGCTGCCGCCCACGCCCGCGCCGCTGACGGCCGAGGAACGCCGCAGCGCGCGCAGCCATGCGGGCCTGACGCGCGCGCTGTCCCTCATCGACCTCGGCCTGCGCAGCGAAGGCGTGCGCGAATGGAATTTCTCGCTGCGCGGCATGGGCGACCGCGCCCTGCTCGCCGCGGCCCAGGAGGCCTGCGACCGCGAGGTCTGGGACCGCTGCATCAACACCAGCGAGCGCACCAAGACCGAGATCGACATCGCCCAGCGCTACCCCACGCCGCACCGCGCCGAGCTGCAGCGCGAGGCCCAGGCCAGCGGCATCGACCCGGCCTATGTCTACGGCCTGATCCGCCAGGAGTCGCGCTTCGTGCTGGACGCGCGCTCCCACGTCGGCGCGGCCGGGTTGATGCAGGTCATGCCCGCGACGGCCAAGTGGACGGCCAAGAAGGCCGGCATCGACTACAACGCCGAGCGCATGCACGACCGCGACTTCAACCTGCGCATCGGCACCCAATACCTGAAGCTGGTGCTGGACCGCTTCGAAGGCGCCCAGGCCCTGGCCGCGGCGGCCTACAACGCCGGCCCCGGTCGGCCCGCGCGCTGGCGCGACGGCCCTGTCATCGACGCGGCCATCTGGGCCGAGAACATCCCGTTCAACGAAACGCGCGACTATGTGCGCAAGGTGCTGCTCGGCGGCGCGGTCTATGCCCAGGTGCTGGGCCTGCCGGCCACCAAGCTGCGCGAGCGCCTGGGCGCCAGCGTCGGCCCGGCCGGCGCGCGCGCCGCGGACGTCAGCGATGTGCCGCCGGCGGCGGTGGGGGATGGCAAGTCATGAGCCTGAACGTCCTGGTCCTGGGCGGCAGCGGCTTTGTCGGCCGCGCGCTGTGCGAGCAACTGCTGCGGCGCCTCGGTGCCGACGTGCGCATCACGGTGCCCACGCGCCGCCTGCCTCATGCGCAAAGCGTGCAGAGCCTGCCCGGTGTCACCGTCATCCAGGCCGATGTCTTCAAGGACCTGCCTCAGCTGCTGCCGGGTCATGACGCCATCGTCAACCTCGTCGCCATCCTGCAGGGCAGCGCGGCCGCCTTCGAGCATGTGCATGTGGAACTGCCCCGGCGCATCGCCCATGCCATGAGCCACGCCGGCGCGAAGCGCCTCGTGCATGTCAGCGCCCTGGGCGTGGCCGAGCATGCACCGTCGCGCTATCTGCGCAGCAAGGCCGCCGGCGAGGCCGTGCTGCAGGTGGCCACGCAGACCCACCCGCTGGAGTTGACGCTGCTGCGCCCATCGCTGGTCTTTGGCGACGGCGACAAGAGCGTCAACCTGTTCGCGCGGCTGCAGGCGCTGTTCCCTTTTATGCCCCTGGGCGGGGCGGACGCGCGCCTGCAACCGGTGTGGGTGCAGGACCTGGCCCGGGCCCTGGTCGAGGCGCTGCTGCGTCGCGAATCCATCGGCCAGACCTATGAGATCGCCGGCACGCGCGAACTGACGCTGGCCGACCTGGTGCGACTGGCGGGCCGCGTGACAGGCCATGAACGGCCGATCCTGCGCCTGCCCCATGCGCTGGCGACGCTGCAGGCTCTGGTCATGGAATGCCTGCCCGGCGAGCCCCTGCTGTCGCGCGACAACCTCGCGTCGCTGAGCGTGCCCAATGTGCCGACCGGCAAGCTGCCCGGGCTGGCCGAACTCGGCATCACGCCGGCCTCGCTGGAGGCGGTGCTGCCGACCTATCTGTCGCGCGACGGCGGCGTCGCGCGGCTGGATGCCTGGCGCGCCAGGAGGTAGGTCTTTCGCCCCAGTCTGGCGGCCGCGCTGTGTTCGGCTGGCCTGAGACGGCTCTGGCCCGCTTTCACCACAGCTTCCACCAAGGCTTCTTGCCCGGCAGCGCCGCGATCTGCCGCAGTTGCTCGCTGTAGTCCGTGCTGTCCACCGTGGCCATCGCAAGGACGCCAGCCGGCGGCACAGTGGTGAAGGCGCGCAACCCAAAGCGCTGCTGCAGCGCCTCGGTCTCGTCCATGTAGTAGTCGCCAATGTCCAGACCGGCTTCCTCCGGCAACGGCTCACCCTGTGCGCGCACCACGCCGTCCGTGTTGTCGATGCTGCGCTCGAGCTGCCCTTGCCGGTAGGCCGTGAAGCTCGCACAGCCTCCCGCCGTCTCGATGACGAAGGCCAGGCAGCGCCCGAAAGATTCGCTGAGCCGCATCAGCGCCTCGGCATCGGTCGTCAGCACATGGCTGGTGTCCAGCAGGATCGCCCACTCACCGTCCTGCAGGAAGCCGAGAACCTCCACGCCAGGGTTCTCCGGCGTCCAGTCTCTTGCGGCCACAAAGCGCTCATTGCGGCGCTTCCAGTCGAACCAGTCGTCCAGTGACGCCAGCTCGGCCCGATCGGTCACCCGGTAGCGGGGCCAGACCGCGGCGAACTCACGCACCAGTGCTTCGACAGCCGCGGGTACCGCGACGAAACCGTAATGCATGCCCAAGTGGCCTCCCTGTCGTTGTGCTGTTGTCCTCGGCACATGCTGCCATGCGCCGCATGCGCCGGGCATCCCCAGAGATCTCCCCACGCATCAATCCCTTGCGCAATGCTCATCCCGCTCGGACCGTATCCTGCATAAGCTCGCCGGCTGCAACGCGAAAGGTGTCATGAAGCTCTATATCGGCAACAAGAACTACTCGTCCTGGTCCATGCGCAGCGGCGTGCTGCTGGCGGCCTTCGGCATTCGGTTTGAAGAGGTCAAGCTGCGCTTCGACTTCACGCCGGACTCCGAATGGACCCGCGTCATCGCCGGCGTCACGCCGACCCAGCGCGTGCCCGTCGTCGTCGAGGACGACGGCTTCACGGTCTGGGACACCTTGGCGATTGCCGAGTACATCGCCGACCGCCACCCCGAGCACGCCATCTGGCCGCGCGACGCCAAGGCCCGTGCCCGCGCGCGCAGCCTGTGCGCCGAGATGCATGCCGGCTTCATGCGGCTGCGCACCGTCTGCCCGATGAATATCGAGGTCTTCTTCCCCGACGTCGGCGCCAGGCTCTGGGCCGAGGACGAAGCGCTGCGCGCCGACGTGGCGCGGCTGGATGCGGCTTGGAGTGATGCGCTGCAGACCAGCGGCGGGCCCTTCCTCTTCGGCGCCTTCAGCGCGGCGGACGCCTACTTCGCGCCGGTGGCCGTGCGGCTGAGCCGCTTCGGCCTGCCGGTGTCGGAGGCCGCTGCGGCCTACCGTGACGCGCTGCTGGCCCATCCGGCGGTCGAGGACTGGATCGCGGACTCGATGCGCGAGCAGGACTTCATCGTCGAGGACGAGCCTTACCGCAAGAGCCGCTGATCATGTTGGAGCTGCGTCCCAGCTGTGAACATTGCGATGTCGCCCTGCCGCCGGAATCGGCGGCGGCGCGCATCTGCAGCTTCGAGTGCACGTTCTGTTCGGACTGCGCGGAGGGCTTGCTGAGCAATGTCTGTCCGAATTGCGGTGGCGGGTTTGTGCCGAGGCCGGTGAGGCCGGTCCGCAATTGGAAAGGCAGCAACTATCTGGGGGACCATCCGGCGAGGACGGTGCCGAAGTTGAGGCCGGTGGATCTGGAGGCGCACGCGCGGCTCGTGGAGTCGCTGCAGGGGTTGCCGCCAGAGAAGCGGTAGGACGCTTTTGCGAAGAGCGCCACTGATCGATGCATTGCCGGGAGTCCGTCCCGGCGGCCGGGTAACTTTCTTCTGCGGGGCCAGAAGAAAGTCACCAAAGAAGAGGCCCTGAACCGCACTCGAGCACCATGCCGCCTTGAACGGCGCGCGAAAACGCTCAGTTCCATTTCTTGAAGAAGCGAACCGCTGCGCTCTCGCGTCTGACTTGTCACCGTCGGCGCTGGTCGCCGCACTGCACCTCTTAACGCGCGGCTGTTCGGTATTTCTTGATGAGCCCGGCGTGCCGCCGGCGTTAAGCGGCATGAAGGGGCGATGGACGGTGCTCGTCACAGGGACAGCAGCGAGAGCGAAGCGGGTCGCGTGACGGCGCCGTCCAGTTCCGAGCAAAGCGAGCGCTTGATCCCGCTCGAGTGCGGATTGCGTTAGCGCTCCTGTTTTGGTGACTTTTCTCTGGCGCGTCAGAGAAAAGTTACCCGCCCTGCCGGGGCGGATTCCCGGCTCACTGCACCGAGTCATGAAGCCTTGGGCAAAGACCTCCTCAAAACTCCACCACCGACCGAATCGACTCCCCCCGCCGCATCAACTCAAACCCCTCGTTGATCCTCTCCAGCGGCAACTTGTGCGTGATCAGCTCGTCGATCTTCACCTTCCCGTCCATATACCAATCGACGATCTTGGGCACATCGGTCCGGCCCCTCGCGCCACCAAACGCCGATCCTTCCCAATGCCGCCCCGTCACCAGCTGGAACGGCCGCGTGCTGATCTCCGCCCCCGCCGGCGCCACGCCGATGATGATGCTGCGGCCCCAGCCCTTGTGCGTGCACTCCAGCGCCTGGCGCATCAGCTGCACATTGCCGACGCATTCGAAGGAATAGTCGGCGCCACCGTCGGTCAGTTGCACGAGGTGGTCGACGACATTGCCCACGTCCTTCGGATTGACGAAGTCAGTCATGCCGAACTGCCGCGCCATCGCCTCGCGCGCCGGGTTGATGTCCACGCCGATGATCTTGTTGGCGCCCACCATCTTGGCGCCCTGGATGACGTTCAGACCGATGCCGCCGAGGCCGAAGACCACCACATTGGCGCCCGCCTCCACCTTGGCCGTGAACAGCACCGCGCCCACGCCCGTCGTCACGCCGCAGCCGATGTAGCAGACCTTGTCGAAGGGCGCGTCCGGCCGGATCTTGGCCAGCGCAATGCCGGGCACGACGATGTGATTCGAGAACGTGCTGGTGCCCATGTAGTGGAAGATGGGCTCGCCGTTCAGCGAGAAGCGCGAGGTGCCGTTGGGCATCAGCCCCTTGCCCTGCGTGGAGCGGATCGCCTGGCAGAGGTTGGTCTTGCGGCTCAGGCAGAACTTGCACTCGCGGCATTCCGGCGTGTAGAGGGGAATGACGTGGTCACCCGCCTTCAGCCAGGGCACCTTGCTCTCCAGCACGACGCCCGCGCCCTCGTGGCCGAGCACGGCCGGGAACAGGCCTTCGGGATCCGCACCCGACAGCGTGAAGTCGTCGGTGTGGCAGATGCCGGTGGCCTTGACCTCGACCAGCACCTCGCCGTCCTTGGGGCCCTCCAGGTCCAGGGTCTCGATGGTCAGCGGCTGGCCGGCCTTCCAGGCAACGGCGGCTCGGGTTTGGATGCTCACGTCAATTGCTCCTTAGCGCTACGCGATATGACTCACCGCGCATTAAACCGCGGGCCGAGCGCCGGGCCGCCCCTAGCCGGACCGCGGGCGATGTGCTCGCGGCTCAATGCCGTGAGCATCGCCGTCCCCTCGGGGGACCGACCAGGGTCGCCCGCGTTCAGCGCGGCGAGCCTGAGCGAGGGGCAGGCAGCCGGTCCAGCGCCGCGACGAGTTCGCGCGCCTCGTGGCGGCACAGGCGCAAGCGCCGCAGCAGCCAGGGTGTCAGGTCCTGCTGGCCCAGATGCTCGGGCCAGGCACCGGCATCGCCGTCGGGAATCTCGGCCGGGTCCGTTCCCGTCGCCGGTTCGCCCTTGAGGATATCCACGCAGGCCGTGCGGGCCAGCGGCAGTGCGACCTCAGCCTTGGCGGCATCCAGGCGCTCGGTGCGTCGCTGCACCTGATGCTGCACGGCGCCGAGCAGGGCCATCAGCCGGTAGCCGTGGCTCAGCGCCGACTCGATCTCGGCCTCGGGCAGGCGCACGCTTTCGGGTTCGACGCGCGTGCGCTGGGCGGTGGCGGCCAGCGCAGCCAGTGCCGTGTAGGCCTGCTGGCGGCTCAGGCGCTGGGCGGTCTGCTCTTCGGCGCTCGGCATCCAGCGCAGCATATTGGCCGCATGGCGGGCCAGCGCGCCGCGCAGCTGCGCGCCCAGCCGCGGCGCGGCGGCGCGCTCCCAGGACGGCAGCACGAAGCTGAACAGCCAGGCCAGGCCCGCACCGATGACGGTGTCGGCTAGGCGCTCGCCGATGAAGGGGCTGCTGCCCGGCGCCAGCATCAGCGGCTGCAGCAGGGCCATCAGCGTGGCGGCCGTGGCGGCGACGCGGTAGCGCCGGTTCACATAGGCATGCGCCGTGCCGACGGCGGCGATGAAGCACAGGCTCAGCAGCGGCGTCCAGTGCACATGCGCGAGCAGCAGCACGAGCAGGCAGCCCTGCACCGTGCCGATGATGCGTTCGTTGCGGCGCGACAGCGTCTGCTCCAGGTTGCCACGCAGCACGACGGCGACGCTCAACATCAGCCAGAAGGGGTGGGCGGCCCAGGGCAGTGCCGCGCCCAGCGCATAGGCGAACGACAGCGCGAGCGCCGAGCGCAGCGCATGGCGCATGACGCCGGATTGCAGGTTGAGGTGGGGCTTGAGGGCCGCCAGCGGCCAGCCCTCGGGCGACACGAAGGGCGCGAGCCGTTCGGGCGTCCACGGGCTGTCGGGCTGGTCGGGAGCGGCCTGGCGCGCCACCATGGCGCCGACGTCGTCCAGCATATGGCCCACGCGCGACTGCAGGGCCGACACGAGGTGGCTGCGCGAGTCGCCCGCCGGTGCGTTGACATCGGCCAGCCGTGCGGCGAGCTGCTTCGCCCAGGCCTCGGCCGACACCTCAGGCAGCGGCGCGCCGTAGGCCAGCGTGTCGGCCAGCGCGGCGAGCACGTCGGCGAGGTGGCGCAGCGCGTCGGCCAGCGCGGCCCGCCATTGGCGGCCGGGGAAGTCCTGGCCCAGCAGCTCGGTGTCCAGCCGGCTGGCCAGCAACAGGTCGCGCAACTCGATGAGGCCGAGCACGAGGTCGGTCTGGCGGCGGCTGCGCGGCGAGCGGCGCGCGGCGAAGACCTGGTCGCGCGCGGCCTGCAGCGCGTCGGCCAGCAGCACGTCATCGGCGATGGAGGCCCGGATGCGCGCCTCGGCCCCGCCCACCGCACCCGCGATGCGCTCGGCGCGCGAACGCAGCCGCTTCTCGGTGGCGCGCAGCGCATGCGCCAGCGCCAGCTCACGCAGGCGGTGGCGCAGCACGACGGCGCTGGCCCGCGCCCAGCCGGCGTAGACGCAGCCGCCCAGGCCCACCCACAGCGCATGCTCCAAGGGCGAGGCGGCGCCGGCGGTGCGGTCCCAGGCCATCGCGAAGACCATGGCCAGCACCGGCGCGAACGACAGCGGCCCGGCGCGCAGGCCCCAGGCCAGGGCCATCAGCGACAGGAAGGTGACGGCCGCGACCAGCGCCACGGTCAGCGTGAGCGAGTTGTCGGCCAGGCCGACGAGCAGCGTCACGACGGCCGCCGCCGCCGCCGCCGGCAACACGCGCGGCAGCACGCGCTGGGGCGGGTTGGGCACATCGGTCAGGCTGGCGCAGACGGCGCCGCCGACGGCCGCGAGGCCGGCCGTCTCGCCGAACAGCGCGCCGACGAGAACATGCGTGGCCGCGACGCCGAGGGCGACGCTGAGGCCGTTCAGATGGGCGGCTTCCAGCCGCTTCAGGAATCTCACTTGACGAGGAGCTCCATCACCTTGCGCTCGCTGGCCGGCAGCTCATGCACGGAGAACCAGCCCGACTTTTCCGGACGGTAGACGTATTGCGGCGGCGCGTTGCTGGCGACGCGCTGCTTCAGCGGCGCCAGCGCCGTCTGCGCGGCCTCGCTCTGCCCCAAGGCCTGCAGCGCAGCCGCCTGCACGATGACGCCGAGATCGCTCCAGGGGCCCAGCTGCAATGCTTGCTCGGCAGCGAGCCGCGCGGCCGCGGCGTCGCCGTCGGCCAGGGCCAGCCAGCCCTTGAGGGCCAAGGTGTCGGGGTCGGCCGGGTCGAGGAGGAGGGTCTCCTTGATCTGGGCTCTCGCGGCATCGCGGCGGCCGGCGCGCAGCAGGTCCAGCGCATAGTCGCGGCGCAGCGGCACGAGGCCGGTGCGCAGGCGCAGCACGGCCTCGTATTTCACAAAGGCTTCGTCCCAGCGGCCGTCCAGGGCCAGCGTGGCGGCGCGGCCCCAGAGGGCTTCGGGCTGGTCGCCCTGGTAGGCCAGCACGGCTTCGTAGGCGGCCAGCGCGCGCGGCACATCGCCGAGGCGTCGGTGGTAGTCGGCCAGCGCCAGGTCGACGCGGAAGCGGTCCTCGCCCTTCAGTGCCTCGACATCACGCGCCAGGCCGGGCACGACCTCGCCAGCCAGCGGTCGTCCGCCGTGCCAGAGGGCGTCGGCCACGCCGGCGCGCAGCGCGCCGCTGCGTGGATGGGCGGCCAGGGCTCGCGCGGCCAGCTCGCCGACGGCAGCGCCATCGCCTTCGATGGCCAGCGCATTGAGCTGGGCAGTCAGCGCCCGCTCGTCGGTGGGCGCGAGCTTGAGCGCCCGCGCGAACAGCGGCCGGGCCTCGGCCAGCTTGCCGTCTTCCAGCTTCTGGTTGCCGGCATTGACCAGGGCCACGGGCAGGCTGGCGCGCGTGTCGCGCTGGGCATAGAAGCGCTGGATGGCGGCGCGCAGGGCCGGGTCCATCTGGACGAGGCGCTCGCGCACGATCTCGCGGCCGTCATAGGCATCGCGCCGGGGCGAGGCCTCGGCATTGGCGCCCTCGGCGAAGTACTCCCACACCGAGCCGCCGGCATAGCGCGACAGGAAGCCATTGCGGGTCTTGGCATCGCGCGCCTTGGCCTGCTGGTAGAGGGCCTCGATGCCACGCGCCTGGTCTGCCGTCAGCACGCCGTGGACCTGGTGGGTCAGCTCGTGCAGCACGGTGTTGTATTTGTCGAAGATGCTGCGCTCGACGTCCTCGATGCCGGTGACGGTGAAGTGGCCGCCCATGCCGCGCACGTCGTCCCACAGCCGCGAGTCGTAGTCGATGCGGGCATCCTTCAGCGCATGGGCCTGCGGCGTCTCGGACAGGCGCATCCACATCGGCTTGATGAAGTGGGTGGCGCCGCCCTCCACCAGCACCGGGATGAAGGCCTTCCACGGCGCGACGGACAGCGCCACGCGCTTCTGGTGGCGGGGCGAGAGGTCCTTCCAGTTCAGCACATAGCGCTCGATGCCGGGCACCTTGGGCATGGGTGTAGCGGCAAAGCGGCGCTCGTAATCGGCGCGGTGGACGTCGATGCGAAAGCGTTGCGACTCCAGGGCGCGAGCCGCGATGGCATGGGCGCGGCCCAGCTGGGGGCAGCGCTGCAGGACCGCGAGGCTGATCTGCACGGCAGCGTCGAAATCGCCCTTCTCGAAGGCATCGGAGGCCCGCTTCACATCGAGCAGAAGCGGCGCGAAACCGTCGCCCAGGCGCGCCGCGAGTTGGGTGTAGTTCTCGCGCACATAGCCGTTGCCGAGCAGATAGTGGGCGGCCTCGTGATGGCGGTTCAGCGCGACGGCGCCTTCGGCCGCGGCAATCGCGTCCTCGGTGCGACCGAGGCGGATCAGCGTGTCTGCAAGCGCTGCCAGGCCGTCGGCAGTGCGAAGTTCGGCGATGCCCTGTTCAAGCTTGGCCAGCGAGGCATCGAACTCGCGCAGCTGATAGTGGCGCTGACCCAGGCCGCGCAGGGCTTGCGCCTTGTCGAGCGGCCGCGTGGCTTTCTCCAGTGCGCGCTCGAAGCAGGCCTTGGCGCGCTCGAAGTCGCGCCGGTCCAACGCGAGGCGGCCGGCCGCGAGCAGGTCGATGGCCTCCGCCTTGGCGTCCGTCAACGCGCCGCGCGTGCGGCGGTCAACGGCGGCGCCATCATCACGGGCGAACAGCCATTGGTAGATGACGCCACGCTCGGCCGCATCGGGCTGCTGGACGCGCAACAGCGCGTCCAGGTCCGTCTGCGCCGTCGCGTACTGCTGCTCGGTCAGCAGCGTCTGCAGGCGGCCGGTATCGGTTGCCGCCTGCGCGGCACTCAGGGTCAGGCCAACAGCAAGGCCAAGGGCCAATCGACGCCAGGGCATTCAGGCTCCATGTAGTGGAGCCGGCATGCTAATCGTCCGAGGAGAAGCCGGACGCCTTGACGACCGGCCCCCAGTAGTCGCGCTCGGCGGCCAGGCGCCTGGTGTAGTCGGCGGGCGGCAGCGACAAGGGCTCGAAACCGAGCTTGCCCAGGGCCTCGATGACGCTGGGCTCGCGCACGGCGTTGCGGGCCAGTTCGGCCAGCTTGTCGACGATGGCCTGCGGCGTCTTGGCCGGCACGAAGAGGCCATAGGTCTCGACGCCGACGATGCCCTTGAAGCCCTGCTCCTCGAAGGTCGGTGCGTCGGGCACGAAGCGCGAGCGGGCCTTGTCCGTCACGCCGAGCAGGCGCACGCGGCCCGAGGCGAGGTGGGGCAGGAAGTCGCCGATGGAGAAGCAGCCCGAGGCGATCTGGCCGCCCATCAGGTCTTGCATGCCGGGTGCGGCGCCGCGGTAGGGTGCATGGGTGAGCTTCAGCCCGGCGGCATGCTCGAACTGGTTGCCCAGGAAGTGGGGCATGGCGCCCGCGGCGGGCGAGGCGTAGGCGGCCTTGTCCGGGTTGGCCTTGGCCCAGTCGGCGAACTGGGCCAGCGTCTTCACCGTGGCCGGCACCATGGGGCCGACCCCGAAGCCGCAGGTGGACAGGGCCAGCGGCGCGACGGCGATGACGTCCGTCGCCGGGTTGTAGGCCAGCTTGCGGTAGGCATGCGGGTAGATGGTGAACATCGACGACGGGCTGATCAGCAGCGTCTGGCCGTCGGGCGCTGCGTCCTTCAGCGCGGCGATGGCAATGCGGCCGCCGGCCCCCACCTTCTGCTCGACAAGGACCGTCTCGGCCAGCTTGCCGCGGCCGAACTCGGCGATGCGGCGGGCCGTCGTGTCCACCGAGCCGCCGGCCGGGAAGCCGACGAGGATGCGCGGCGGCTGGCCCTGGGCGCGGGCAGCAAAGGGGGCGGCCGCGAGCGCGGCAAGAAGGTGGCGTCTGTCCATCATGGTTTCTGTCTCCTGGGTTTGTTGTCGGGGGCGGCGGATTGCGCGGTGGCGACCCAGGCGAGGCGCTCCAGGCCGGCCTTGAGTGCGGCGCCCTGCTCGCCGAGGGCGGCCAGCAGGGTGCGGTCATGTTCGGCGACGGCGGCTTCCAGCTTGACCAGCCGGCGCCTGCCATTGGGCGTGAGGTAGAGGCCCCAGGCGCGCGCGTCATCGGGTGCATCGCGGCGCTCGGCCCAGCCCTGGGCGGTGAGCCAGTCCGTCAGGCGCAGCGCGCCGCTGCGGTGCAGGCCCATGGCCTGGCCCAGCAGGCCCTGGCGCAGGCCGGGGTTGCGCGCAATCAGCACCAGCGCGGCATAGCGCTGCGGGCTGACATCCCACTCGGCGGTGGCCCGGTAGAAGTCGAGATAGAGGGCGTTCTGCGCGCGGCGCAGCGCATAGCCGAGCAGGCCGTCCAGCGAACCGTAGTCCACGCCGGGCACGGGCAGCATCAGGCCTTCGGGCGTTACGGCATCGAGGCTGTCAGTCTTGCTCACAGCATCAGCTTAGTTTTTGTTGCAGTACGCAACTATCTCGCTTACCCTGAAGGACATGAACATCGTCATTGCGGGTGGAGGCATCGGCGGGCTGACCGCCGCGTTGGCGCTGCAGGCGCGCGGCCACGAGGTCACGGTGCTGGAGTCGGTGCGCGAGCCCAGGCCGCTGGGCGTGGGCATCAACCTGCTGCCGCATGCGGTCGGCGTGCTGGACGAACTGGGCCTGCTGCCGACCCTGCGCGGCATGGCGATCGAGACCTCGGCGCTGGTGTTCGCCAACCGCCATGGCCAGGCCATCTACCGCGACCCGCGCGGCCTCGCTGGCGGCTACAGCCATCCGCAGTTCAGCATCCACCGCGGCGAGTTGCAGATGCGGCTTTGGAACGAGGCCTCGGCCAAGGTCACGGTCCTGAGCGGCCAGCGCGTCGTCGGCGTGCGCGACGGCAATATCGCGCTGATCGAGACGGCAGACGGCCCGCGCGAGCTGGCCGCCGACCTCATCGTCGGCGCCGACGGCATCCACTCCGCCCTGCGCCGGCGCCTGGCCCCCGATGAAGGCGCCCCCTGCTGGCGCGGCATCATGATGTGGCGCGGCACGTCCTGGGCGCCGCCCTTTCTCGACGGCCGCACCATGGTGCAGGCCGGCCACAGCCAGGCCAAGTTCGTCGTCTACCCGATTGGCGCGCCGCGAGCGGATGGGCTGCAGCTCATCAACTGGATTGCCGACCGCCGCGTGCATGAAGCCACGCCGGGCCTGACGGCCCCCGACCGCGCCGACTGGAGCCGCGCCGGCAAGCTGGACGACCTGCTGCCCACCTTCGGCAGCTGGCACTTCGACTGGCTGGACGTGCCCGGCCTCATCACGCGCGCCGAGCAGATGCTGGAATGGCCCATGGTGGACCGCGACCCGCTGCCGCGCTGGCGGCTTGGGGCCTCGACGCTGCTGGGCGATGCGGCCCACCCCATGTACCCCATCGGCTCCAACGGCGCGACGCAGGCCATCATGGACGCGAAGGCCCTGGCCGACGCGCTGTCCAACCACGCCGACCTCGACGCCGCGCTGGCGGCCTACGAGGACGAGCGCCGCCCCTTGTGCGCCCGCATCGTCGAGATGAACCGCCGCGAGGGGCTGGATGCCATCCTGGACCGGGTCGAGGCGCTGGCGCCAGAGGGCTTTGCGCGCTTGGAAGACGTCATCGACCCGGCCGAGGTCGCCGCCGAGATCAACGCCTACAAGGCCGCCGCCGGCCATCGCACAAACGCCGCTTGATCCCGCCCCGGCCCGCGACGATCATCGCGGCCCATGCCCCAACTCAAGCTCGGCCGCTCGGTCCCGCCCCACGACCGCCACCCGGTTGCCTGGTACCAGCCCGAGGTCCTGTGGACGGCGGCCCGCCAGGTGCTGTCGTCGCTGGACCAGTTGCGCAACCGCGATGGCCGCGAGAGCCAGACCCAACCGCTGGTCATCATCGATCGCAGCCAGCCGGAGACCGATGGCGGCTTCAAGAGCGAGTTCTGGTTCGACTTCATCGCCGACACCGGCGATGGCGGCAACGCCAGCTATGCGGTGGCCAGCGCCGCACTGGCGCCTGAGCTGAGCGTCGGCGGCGAGACCTTGCCGCGTGGCCAGGTGCTGCTCTTCGGCGGCGACCTCGCCTACCCGGCGGCCAGCACCGAGGACTACCGCTACCGCTTCGTCGAGATGTTCGAGGCCGTGCGCAACGACTTTGCCGACACCCTGGTGCGCGGCCGGCGGCTGACGCTGGCGGCCGTGCCGCAGAACCACGACTGGATGGACTCGGCCTCCACCTTCAGCCGCTATTTCGTGCGCGGCTACGACTCGGCGCCGCTGCTGGGCGCCGACATCCCGCAGCGCCAGTCCTATTTCTGCGTGAAGCTGCCCGGCGGCTGGTGGGCACTGGCGCTGGATTTCGCGCTGACCCACGACATCGACCGCGACCAGTACGAACAGTTCGAGATGCTGGCCATCGGTGGCCATGGCAAGCCGCCGGTCATAGGCCCCGACGACAAGGTCATGCTGATCTACCCCGAGCCCTACTGGACCCGCCCCATCGGCGACGGCGCCGACGAGAGCCATCCCAAGCGCTACCAGCGCCTGGAGGGCCTGCTGCGCGGCCGCATCCGGCTGCGGCTGGCGGGCGATTTGCACCACTACATGCGCTGGGATGCGGCGGACACGGCGCGCGACGGCCACCTCGTCACCTGCGGCTGCGGCGGCGCCTTCACCCACCCGACCCACACCCGGACGACGACGCGGCCGGTGCGGCTGCAGGCCTTCGACACCGAGGACTGCATCCCGCCCGAACCGCGCACCGAGACGCCGGCGCTGAAGATCGGCCTGACGGGCCGGCGCAGCCGCGGCGAGCGCTTCGAACGCCAGGAGGCCACCGTCTACCCGGCGGCGGCCGCATCGCGGGGCCGCGCCTGGCGCAACCTGTTCGCCTTCCTGCCCAAGCTTTGGAATCAGCGCGAAGGCGGCAATGGCAATGTCGGCTTCGCCGTGCTGCTCGGCGCGCTGTACTGGTTCAACGCCTATCTGAACTCCAGCCCCTTCTCCTGGTCCTTCCGGGCCGACGGCTTCCAGCCGCTCTGGGTCTACGGGCCGGGCGAGTACGTCGACGTGCTGGGCCTGTGGCTCAAGGCCATGGTGTTCAGCCCGCTGGGTTTCCTGATCAACCTGCTGATGGCCTTCGGCTGCATGGCCATGGGCCGCGAGGCCGTGGACGAGCTGTCGCCCGACGACGGCCGCACGACGCGCTGGGCCGCCACCTGGGGCATGGGCGCCGTGCATGCCGCGGTGCACGTGGTGGCCGTGTTCAGCCTGGAGTTCTTCATGCACCAGGCCGTCAGCCTGTGGGCGGGCCTGGGCAGCCGCGACCAGTCGCTGGGGCTGATCCTGCATTCGCTGCTCGTCGGCGCGGGCGTGTTCGCCGGCGGCGCCGTGCTGGGCTCGGCGCTGTTCGGCGGCTATCTGGCGCTGATGTGCCGGCTGGGCCTGCTGACCAACAACGGCTACTCGGCGCTGGATGGGCAGGACCACAAGGGATTCCTGCGTTTTCGCATCGCGCCGGATGGTGGGCTGCAGGCCTGGTTCATCGCCATCGACCGCGTGCCGCGGCGCTGGCGGCGTTCAAGCCAGCCCGGGCCGGTCTGGCGCAATGACGACGCCGCGGCAACGGCGCCGCGGGTGCATGACCGCTTCAGGCTTTGAAACGCGGGCCGGGCCTACTGCAGGTGCGAGGCGCAGGCCAGCCCGACCTGTGTGCCCAAACGCTCGATCCCGGCCTTGTCGCCACCGTCCAGGATCTCCTTGACCTTCCCGAGCTGGGCCACGGTGTTGTCCGCCGAGCATTCGCAGAAGTCGCGGAACTTGCGCGGCTGCCCGGCCGCGATGCGAGCGACGTCCGGCGAGCTGCGCGGGCCCTGGGCCACGCACTGGGCCGCGACGATCTGGCGCATCTCCGCCATCGACGCATTGGCCGGCAAGGCCGGCAGCGACGGGAGCGCCCGCCCCTCGATCGGCACGCTGCGTGCCGAGTCCGGGCAAGGTTTCGACTGGTAGGCCGTCTTGCCCGCAACGTCGGTGCACTTGTAGACCTGCGCATTCGCAGGCGCCGACAAGGCCGCCCCCAGCAGTAGCGCCAGAAGCGGGAAAGGAATGCGGTGCAGGTGGATGCGCATGGATCGCCTCGCGGTTGGCAACAGCTTCGGCCTCTGACGCCCTATCGCAGGGTCCAGCTCACTTCAGCATTTCCGCTGCGATGAGCCGCACCGGCGCATTGCCATAGCTGAGGAACTGCTCGTGGAAGGCCTTGAGGCTGAACCCCGGCTTGGCCTTCAAGGCCTCGCGCAGCGCAAAAATCTCGCTGTAGCCGCTGAAATAGCTGGTCAGCTGCACGGAGCTCAGCTGCACGCGGCGCCACTTCTCGGTCGCCTCGCGCTGGGTCTGGAAGGCCTGGCGGGTCAGCAGGTCCACCGCGTCGGCCTCGCTCATGCCGAGCACGTGCACGCTGTAGTCGAGCACGGTGTTGGTGACCGAGCGCAGATGCCATTTGCCGTACATCAACGTCATTTCGGGCGAGGCGCCGTAGCCGCTCTCGATCATCATGCGCTCGCCGTAGACGGCCCAGCCCTCCACCATCGCGCCGTTGCCGAACAGGGCCTTGACCTTGCTCGGCGCGCGGTTGGCGTGCACGAGCTGGGTGTAGTGGCCCGGGATGGCTTCGTGGATGTTGAGGATCTGCAGGATCCAGTGGTTGTATTCGCGCAGGCTGCTCTCGGCCTGCTCGGGCGTCAGGTCGTCCAGCGGCGTGACGTTGTAATAGGTGCGGTCCTGCGGCCGGTAGGCGCCGGGCGCCTCGATGCTGGCGCCGGCCACGCCGCGCTGGTACTCGGGCGTCTCGCGCACCGCCAGCGGCTTGCTGGCGTCCTGGCTCAGCAGGTCCTTCTCGCGCACCCAGGCTTCGAGCTGCGGGATCTGCGCGCGGATCTCGTCGACGAAGCGTTCGCGCGCCACATGGCGCTCGCTCAACTTGGCGATGACGCGGCCGATCAGCGCGAAGCGGTCGGCGGGCGGCGTCTCGCTGCCGATGACGGTCGGCCACAGCGCGGTGGCTTGCGTGAGCATGCTGGCCAGCACCTCCTCGCGGCGCTGCAGGGCCAGCTCGTAGGTCTCCTTGGCCGTGCGGGCGGACTGGATGTCGTGGGCGAACTTGGGCTCGTAGAGCTCGGCGCCGAGGCGAAAGCCCCGCACCGGCTTGAGCCGCTTCAGGTGGGCCACATAGCCGTTCACCGCGGCGCGGGCCTGGGCCAGCGGCGCCTTGAGGGCGGCCGCCTGGCCCGCCTCGGCGGCACGCTTGGCGATGTCGTCCAGCACGCCGAGCACGCCCGGCGCCTGCTGGATGGCCAGCTCCGTGTGCTCGCGCGTGACGCCGGCCAAGCTGGCCTGGGCCGCGCGGTAATAGGCCGGCAGCGCCGCGATGCGCGGCTTGAGCGCCTTCAGCCGCGCGGGCAGCGGCGCGTAGTCGGTGTTCAGCAGCAGGTCCAGCGGCGCCGCCGGGTTGTGCTCGGACGGGTTCCACGACCATTCGCGCAGCGTGTCCAGGCGCCAGAGGTCGCTCTGGAGCTTGCCGACCAGCAAGGCGCGATCCATGCGGTCACTGGTGCTCAAACGCGCGTCGGGCACGGTTTCGAAAACGCCCAAACGCTCCGTCAGGAAGGTCCGCATGCGCTGGCGCTGCGCATCGCTGGGCAGGGTCACGCGGCCTGCGAACTCGAAGCGGCCGGCCATCACCGCGGCGTCGGGGTCGAGCTTCCACAGGGCTTCGAGGAAGCGCTCGCTCTGCATGCCGATGAAGCTGTCTTCGGCCATGGCCGGAACGGCGAAGGCGGCCAGGCCCAGGGCCGTGAAGTCGCGGCGCTTCATGCCATGGCCTCCTCGAGCGCGTCGACGAACATCTTCGCGACGTCGAAGCCGCTCTGGTCGGTGATCTCCTGGAAGCAGGTCGGGCTGGTCACGTTGATCTCGGTGACGTTCTCGCCGATGACGTCCAGGCCCACCAGCAGCAGGCCGCGCGTGGCCAGGATGGGGCCGAGGTATTCGGCGATCTCGCGGTCGCGAGCGGTCAGCTCGCGTGCCACGCCCTTGCCGCCGGCCGCCAGGTTGCCGCGCACTTCATTGCCCTGCGGGATGCGCGCCAGGCAATGTGGCACCGGCTTGCCGCCGATGATGAGGATGCGCTTGTCGCCCTCGGTGATGGCCGGGATGAAGCGCTGCACCATGACCGTCTGCGTACCTTCCTTGTTCAGCGTCTCGATGATGCTGCCGAGGTTCAGGCCGTCGTCCTTGACGCGGAAGATGCCCATGCCGCCCATGCCGTCCAGGGGCTTCAGGATGATGTCGCGCTGCTCGGCATGGAAGGCGCGGATCTCGGCCGGGTCGCGCGTGACCAGGGTCGGCGAGATGAACTGCGGGAACTCGAGGATGGCGAGCTTCTCGGGGTGCTCGCGCAGCGCGCTGGCGCGGTTGAAGACCTTGGCGCCTTCGCGCTCGGCCTGGCTGAGCAGATGGGTGGCGTAGAAGAACTCGCTGTCGAAGGGCGGGTCCTTGCGCATCAGCACCGCATCGACGTCGGCCAGCGCGACATCGGCGGTGGCTTCGACCTTGAACCAGTCGTGCCCGTCTTTCTGATTCTGACCGGTCAGCGTGATGTGGCGCGCACCGCGCGCCGTCACGCGGCCGCCGCGCAGCCAGACGAGCTGGCCGACCTCGCAGGCAACGATGCTGTGGCCGCGCCGGGTGGCCTCGCGCATCATGGCAAAGGTGGAGTCCTTGTAGGTCTTGAAGGTGTCGAGTGGGTCGGCGACGAAGAGCAGCTTCATGGTCTGGCGATGCGATTAGGGCGTCAGCCAGTGTTGCACAGGGCCGCCCTCAGCCTCTGACGTAGGGACTCAGCGCCGCCTCGGCGGCGGCGGCAATGCTGCGCCAGTGCTCGCGCCGCTGGCGGGCCCGGGTGCGGTGCTTGGCCTTCAGCTCGGACATGGCCGCGACAGAGACGGGCACCCGGATCTCCACGCCGTGCCGGGCCAGGGGCAGGCCACCAAAGCCGAGCCAGAAGTCGTCGTAGGAGCGCCTGAAGCCGGCCGCGTAGCAGGACTCGAAGGCGATCTGCTGCGTGTCGCGCACGCCAACGACGCGCGTCTGCCCGAGGGCGCGGGTGAGGCCGTTCAGCGCGGCAAACGCGAAATAGGCGGGCGAGTTCTGCGGGAACTCGGCGCGAAAGCGCGCCAGCGCCGGCTCTTCCGAGCGCAGGGACTGGTTGCGCGTGGCGAACAGCACCGGGCCACCACCGGCGTCGGGCCCGAGGCGGCTGGCGTCGATCCAGGCGAAAGACAGCTCATGCAGGGTCTCGCCGCGGTGGCGCAGCACGAGGCTGAGCGGGCCCTCGTGGCGGGTGGCCGCGTTGGCCCGCAGGCGGACGTCGTAGCCCGCCAGGTTTCGCCACAGCAACAGGCCGTCGCCATGCAGGGCCGGCAGCAGGGCCGGCAGGAAGTGGGTCTGCTCGAACTGGAAATGGTCGAGCACGCAGGCCAGGCGCTCGGTGCTGCCGAAGCCGCGCGACAGGAAGTGGCGGTGGCTGATGAAGAAGAAGGCGTCGGCCTGGGGCTGGGCGGCCATCAGCCGCGCGAACGCGGGAATGGCGAAGAGCCGGGCGAGGCCCTCGCGCTCGCCAAGCATGCGGCCGCCGCCGAGCAGCACGCGCAGGCCATCGGGCAGGCCCTGGGCGCGGGCCCGCCGCCAGGCATTGCCGGCCACGCGGCTCAGCAACTGCAGGCCGCTGGGCGGCACGGGGCTGGGCCAATCTGGCGCGGTGGTGGGGGTCACGACTCGAAGGAAAAGCCGCCGGGGCGGCCCTACATTGACAGCTTCGAGACAGATTATCGACAGATAGCGGACATGAAAGCGCCGCCGCGCCCCTCGATCCGAGGGCGGGGAAGTCCCGGGCGTGACTTGCGTGACTTAAGGCGCGCCGCTTACACGGCGGGGCGACGCCAGGCCGCGACGACGGTGGCGACACCGCCCGCCACCACGCCCCAGAAGGCCGCGCCGATGCCGAAAACGCTGATGCCGGACAGGCAGACGAGGAAGGTCAGGATGGCCGCGTCGCGATGGCCCTCGTCCTTCAACGCGCCGGCCAGCGCACCGGCGATGGTGCCCAGCAGGGCCAGGCCCGCGATGGCCGCGACGAGCTCGCGCGGGAAGGCCGACAGCAGAATGGCGACGGCGCCGCCGGCCAGGCCGAGCAGCACATAGAACAGGCCCGCCGCGACGCTGGCCGTGTAGCGCCGTGCCGGGTCCTCATGCGCCTCGCGGCCCATGCAGATGGCGGCCGTGATGGCGGCCAGGTTGAAGGCATAGCCGCCGAAGGGCGCCAGCAGCGTCGTCGCCGCGCCCGTGATGGCGATGCTGGCAGACACGGGCGTCTGGTAGCCACTGGCGCGCTGGGCCGCGACGCCGGGCAGGTTCTGCGAGGCCATGGTGACGATGAAGAGCGGCAGGGCCACGCCGATGGCGGCATGCCAGCTGAACTGCGGCGCCGTCCAGAGCGGCAGCGCGAAGACCTGGGAGGTGTCGACACCGGCAAAGCTCAAGCGCCCCTGGGCCAGGGCCACGATGACGCCGGCGATCAACACACCCGGCACCGCATAGCGCGGCCACAGCCGCCGGCCGGCCAGATAGGCCGCCGCCATGGCGAGGACGAGCTCGGGCGCCGTTTTCGTGCTCGTCACCGCCTCGAGGCCGAAGCGCGCCAGCACGCCGGCCAGCAGGGCCGAGGCGATGGCCACGGGGATGCGGTCCATCAGCTTCTCGAACCAGCCGCTGGCGCCGGCCCAGGCGATCAGCAGGCCGCACACGATGAAGGCGCCGATGGCTTCGGGCATCTCGACGCCCGAGGTCGAGGCCAGCAGGGCCGCGCCCGGCGTGGACCAGGCCGTCAGCACGGGCTGGCGCGTCCACAGGCTCAGGGCCAGGCTGGTGACGCCCATGCCCAGGCCCAGGGCCCACAGCCAGGAGGCGGTCTGGGCCGGCGTGGCGCCGAGGGCGACGGTGGCCTGGAAGATGATGGCCACCGAGCTGGTGTAGCCCACCAGCACCGCCACGAAGCCGGCAACGACAGTGGACGGCGAAAAGTCTTGCAGCAAGCGTGTCATGCGGCCAGCATAGCCACCACTTCATCAACGACAGGCCTGCGGATGTGCCGTTTCCTCGCCTACTCGGGCGATGCGATCTTTCTGGAAGACCTGGTCTGCAAACCGCGCCATTCGCTGGTGCGCCAGAGCCTGCAGGCTTCGGAAGCCAAGTCGGTGACCAATGGCGACGGCTTCGGCATCGGCTGGTATGGCGAGCGCGACACGCCGGGCGTCTACCGCGAGGTGATGCCGGCCTGGAGCGACGACAACCTGATGGCCCTGTGCGCGAATGTGCGCTCGCATCTCTTCATGGCCCATGTGCGGGCGGCGACCGGCGGCGGCGTGTCCCGGCAGAACTGCCACCCCTTCCATCTCGGGCGCTTTCTCTTCATCCACAACGGCCAGATCGGCGACTTCCCGCGCCTGCGCCGCGGCATGGAGGCGCAGCTCTCCGACGAGCTCTATGACCTGAAGCGCGGCGCCACGGATTCGGAGCTGCTCTTCCTGCTCATCATGGGCGGCGTGCAGGCCGGCGCGACGGTCGAAGCCGCGACGCGCCAGGTCTTGCTGGACACGGTGGCGGCGATGCAGGAGCGCGGCATCACGACGCCGCTGCGCTTCTCCGCGGCCCTCGCGGATGGCGAGCAGCTGTGGGCCGTGCGCTGGGCCAGCGATGACAAGCCGCCCAGCCTCTACCTCAAGCCCCAGCCGGGCGGCTGGGCGATCGCTTCGGAGCCGCTGGGCGACGACGCCGAGGCCTGGCAGCCGCTGGCCAAGGGCGAGCTCGTGCATGTGCACGACGGGCGCATCGAGCGCCGGCTGCTCTGCGGCAGTTAACGCCTGCCGATGAAGACCAGCAGCAGGGCCCCGGTGGCCAGCACGGCCACGCCGACGACGGCGCCTGCTTTCACATAGACCAGGCTGGCCCACAAAAGATAGGCACTGCAGGCGCTGAACAGCAGTGGCAGCCACGGATACAGCGGCACGCGAAACGGCCGCGGCCGCTCGGGCTCGCGGCGGCGCAGCACGATCAGCGCCCCGCCGCTGAGCACCAGGAAGAACCAGTAGACCGGCGACAGATAGTCCACCATGGTCGAGAAGCCGCCGCGCGTGACGTCGCCCAGGGCCACCAGCAGCAGGGCCACGAGGGCAGTCGCGACGACGGCCGCGCTGGGCGTGCCGCGGCGTGCATTCCAGTGCGCAAGCCGCCATTCGGATGCAAGGTCGCGCGCGGCGGCATAGGTGGTGCGCGGGCCGGCGATGAGGATGGCGTTCATCACCGACAGCGCCGTCAGCGTGACGACGCCCACCATCAGCAGTTCAGCGCCACGGCCGAAGGCGATGCGCATCAGCTCGGCTGCCGGCGCCTCGCTGCGCGCCAGGCCGGGCAGACCCAGCACGCTCACATAGGCCCAGTTGGCCAGCAGATAGAGGGCCATCACCACGCCCAGCCCCAGCAACAGCGCGCGGACGATGCCGCGCTTCTCGTCGCGCATCTCGGCCGACAGCGTCGCCGCATCGCTCCAGCCGCCATAGGCCAGGAAGACGAAGACCATGGCCACGCCCCAGTCGGTGCCCGCCGTCGCCGCGCCCACGCTGGCCGGCGGCAGGCCGCCGAGCTGGTGAGCACCGCCAGCCAGGCCGAGCAGCAGCAGGCCGACCATCACCAAGGTCGTCAGGCCGAGCTGCGTGCCCAGGCCGACGCGCACGCCCAGCAGGTTGAGCCCGGTCAGCAACACGATCAGCACCGCTGCCAGCAGCGCGCTGGCATGGGACCCCAGCCAGGGGCTCAGGTCCACCACCTGGCCGAGATAGTCCCCGAAGACAAAGCCCAGCAGCGCCATCGAGCCGGTGTGGATGACGCCGAAGCGCGACCACGCGAACAAGAAGCCCAGGCGCCGGCCATAGGCGCGGCTGAGGAAGTGGTAGTCGCCGCCGGCGTCCGGAAAGGCCGCAGCCAGCTCGGCAAAGCACAGCGCGCCGACGAAGGACAGCACGCCGCCCAGGGCCCAGGCGAGATAGAGCTGGCCGGCATCGGGCAGGGACTGCGCCACCATGGGCGAGGTCTTGAAGATGCCGGCGCCGACGACCATGCCGACGCACAGCGCGCCCGCGTGCCGGGCACCCAGGCGGCGCTCCGGCGTGGCCAGGCTCAAATCTCGACCTTGGAACCCAACTCGACGATGCGGTTGGTCGGCAGGTGCAGGAAGTCGGCGGCCGCGGCCGCGTTGCGGTGCATGCTGGCGAACAGCTTCTCGCGCCACAGCGCCATGCCCGAACCGATGGTCGGGATGACGATGTCGCGGCTGAGGAAGTAGCTGGTCTCCATCTCGTCGAGCTGCACGCCATGCTTCTTCAACAAGGCCAGGGCCTCGGGCACGTCGGGCTCGTTCTTGAAGCCGAAGTGCAGGGCCACCTGCCAGCAGCAGTGGCCCAGGGCCTCGACCTCGCAGCGCTTCTCGAAACCGACCCACGGCACTTCGTGGTGCTTGACGGTGACGAAGACGTTCTGCTCGTGCAGCACCTTGTTGTGCTTGAGGTTGTGCAGCAGCGCATTGGGCGTGGAGCCCTTCTCGGACGACAGGAAGACGGCCGTGCCGGCGACGCGCGTCGGCGGATTGATGAAGACGGCCTCGAGGAAGGTGTCCAGCTCGATGGCGTCCTCGCGCAGCTTGTCGGACAGCTGCTTGCGGCCCTGCTTCCAGGTCAGCATCAGCGTGAACATGCCGATGCCGATCAAGAGCGGGAACCAGCCGCCGGCGGCGATCTTCAGCAGATTGGAAGCCAGGAAGGTCACGTCGATGAGGAAGAAGACGCCTGTGGCGGCAATGCACAGCGCCAGCGGGTATTTCCAGCCGTAGCGGATGACGAAGAAGGTCATCACCGTCGTGATCGTCATGTCGATGGTGACGGCCACGCCGTAGGCGCCCGCCAGCTTGGTGGACGACCCGAAGAAGACGACGGCGACGACGACCAGGGCGAACAGGCCCCAGTTGATGAAGGGCACATAGATCTGGCCGGTGTCACGCACGCTGGTGTGCAGCACGCGCAGCCGCGGCAGGATGCCGAGCTGGATGGCCTGCTTGGTGACCGAGAAGGCGGCCGTGATCAGGGCCTGGGACGCAACGATGGCGGCGGCCGTGGCCAGCAGGAAGAGGGGGATCTCGGCCCAGCCCGGCGCCAGCAGGAAGAAGGGGTTCTTCACGCCTTCGGGGTTGTCCAGCAGCATGGCGCCCTGGCCGAAGTAGTTGATCACCAAGGACGGCATGACAACGCCATACCAGGCGATGCGGATGGGCTTCTTGCCGAAATGGCCGAGGTCCGCATACAGCGCCTCGCCACCCGTGACGACGAGGACGACGGCGCCCAGTGCGACGAAGGCCACCCAGCGGTATTCAAGGCAGAAGTGCAGCGCATACGCCGGGTTGACGGCCGCCAGCACGCGCGGGTTGTCGAAGATGTGCGGCAGGCCCAGGGCCACCAGCGTCAGGAACCACAGCATCATGATGGGCCCGAAGGCCTTGCCGATGCCGCCGGTGCCGAAGCGCTGCACGGCGAACAGGCCGACCATGACGATCAGCGTGATCGGCAGGATGGCATCGTGCAGCTGGGGCTCGTAGACGTCGATGCCCTCGACGGCACCCAGCACCGTCATGGCCGGCGTGATGACGGCGTCGCCGAAGAAGATGGCGGTGCCGAACAGGCCCACCAGCATCAGCGTGCGGCGCAGCGGCGGCTTGTCGTTCACGGCGTTGGTGGCCAGCGCCAGCATGGCGATCAGGCCGCCCTCGCCGTTGTTGTCGGCGCGCAGGATCAGCAGCACATACTTGATCGAGACGACGACGGTCAGCGTCCAGAACAGCAGGGACAGCACGCCGAGGATGTTGTCTGGCGTGGTGGCGACATGGCCGCCGTGGAAAACCTCTTTGAGGGCGTACAACGGGCTGGTGCCGATGTCGCCATAGACCACTCCGAGAGCCCCGAGGGTCAGACCCGCCAGCGCCGAGGGGCTGCGGGCCGCATGAGAAGAACTCACTTCGCGAAGACCACCGGCTTGGGGTGGCGTTTGTTCGAAAGTGGGGATTCTGCGCCCGCTTTTGGGGTTTTGTGCAGTGCAGCAAAACCACACAAGCCCGGGTTGACGCCTACCCGGGGGCAGGCGTAGACGCGGGCCCTGGCGACGAGGAAGGCCGCCTCACCAGATGCGGATGCGGTCCGCGGCGGGCTTGAACATCCTGTCACCGGCCTGGGTCTTGAAGGCCTCGTGGAAGCCGTCGTGGTTGACGGCGGCGCCATTGGCGCGGAATTCCGCCGGCGAATGCGGGTCGGCCGTCAGCTGCTGCAGGCGGCGCGGCTCGCGCATCTTCTCGCGCCAGGCCTGAGACCAGCCCATGAAGAAGCGCTGCGGGCCGGTGAGGCCGTCGATGACGGGCGCCGGCTTGCCGCCGAGCGACCGCAAATAGGCCTTGTAGGCGATCTGCAGGCCGGACAGGTCGGCGATGTTCTCGCCCAGCGTCAGCTTGCCGTTCACATGCTTGCCGGGGATGGGCTCGTAGGCCTCGTACTGGGCCACCAGCCGCTCGCCGACCTTCTCGAAGGCCTGGCGGTCGGCATCCGTCCACCAGTTGGCCAGCGCCCCGTCGCCGTCGAACTGGCTGCCCTCGTCGTCGAAGCCGTGGCTGATCTCATGGCCGATGACGGCACCGATGGCGCCGTAGTTCACCGCATCGTCGGCCCGGGTGTTGTAGAGCGGCGGCTGCAGCACGGCGGCCGGGAAGACGATCTCGTTGAAGCTGGGGTTGTAGTAGGCGTTGACGGTCTGCGGCGTCATGCCCCATTCGCGCTTGTCGACCGGCTTGCCTGCGTGGGCGGCCTGACGCAGCCATTCGAAGCGCGCCGCGCGCTGGCGGTTGCCGGCCGGGTCGCCGGCCTTCACCTCCAGGGCGGCATAGCTGCGCCAGACGTCGGGATAGCCGATCTTGACGAGGTATTTGGACAGCTTGTCCCGCGCCTTGGCCTTGGTGGGCGGTGTCATCCAGGCCAGGCCATCGATGGACTCGCCATAGGCCGCCAGCAGGTTGTTGACGAGCTTGAGCATGCGCGCCTTGTCGGCAGCCTGGAAGTTGCGCTTCACATAGGCCTCGCCGACGGACTCGCCCAGGGCCTGGTTCAGGTCGGCCACGGCCTGCTGCCAGCGCGGCTGCTCGCTGCTGGCGCCGCTGAGCGCGGTGCCGCGGAAGGCGAAGCGCGCTTCACGCAGGGCTAGCGGCAGCACGTCGGCATGGCCGTCCAGCACGCGCATCGTCAGGTAGAGCCGCACATCGTCCAGCGGCGCTTCGGCCAGCAACCTGGCCGCGGCCGTCACATAGCTGGGCTGGGAAATGATGAGCTTGTCCTGAGCCGGAAGCTGGGCCGCCGCGAGCAGGCCGGCCCAATCCAGGCCGGGAGCCCGGCTCGCCAGCTCGGCCGGCGTCATGGCGTTGTAGATCTTCTGCGGGTCGCGGTTTTCTTCGGCCGCCCACTGGGCCTCGGCCAGCTGGCGCTCCAGTGCGAGCACGCGCCGGGCCGCGTCAGTGGGATTGGCCTGGCCGGCGGCGCGGGCCAGCGCTTCCAGGTAGGTCTGGTAGTCCGCGCGCGCCTTCGCGAAACGGGCGTCGTCCTTCAGGTAGTAGTCGCGGTTGGGCAGGCCCAGGCCGCCCTGGTTGGCAATGACGCGGTTGATGCCGGGCTGCTTGAAATCGGCCTCGACGCTCAGCACCACCGGCATGTCGATGACACCGACCTGGCGGCCCAGCCAGGCGGCGAGCTGCTCGCGGGTCTGCAGCGCGGCGATGCCATCCAGCAGCGGCTGCATCGGCGCGAGGCCAGCGCGGTCGATGGCCGCCGTGTCCATGAAGCTGGCGTAGTAGGCGCCGATCTTGTGCTCGGCCGAGCCGGGTTTGGCCTTGGCCAGGCCTTCGACGAGGGCGCGCACGCGCTGGTCGGACAGGTCGCGCAACTGGGCCACCATGCCGAAGGAGGACTTGTCGGCCGGGATCTCGGTGGTGGCCAGCCAGTGGCCGTTGCCGGCGCGGAACAGGTCGTCCTGCGGGCGCGTGGCGCGGTCGATGCCGGCGAGATCGAGGCCGGAATGTGGGGCGGCGCCGGCCAGGCCAGCAACGGACAGCAGCAGGGCCAGGGCGGCCAGGCGGGGCATTTTCATCATGGGGCTGCGAAGCTCGAAACCTCGCAGCCTAGGCCAAGGCGGCCGCCCTGCCGAAAGTTCAGGCCGCTTCCGCTTCCGCCTGCGGATCGGTCGCTTCCAGCTCGTAGCTGGCCGCCAGCATGGCCAGCCGGCCGATGACGCCGTACATATAGAAGCGATTGGGCGCACTGGCGCCGGGCTTTTCGCCGGGCCGGGGCAGATGGGGCGATTCGGCGAAGGCCAGCGGCACATAGCTGGCGCCGGGGGCGTTGAGGTTCTCGTCGATGCCGCGGTGGGCATGCACGCGGTAGTAACCGCCCACCACGTAGCGGTCCATCATGTAGACGACCGGCTCGGCCACGGCCTCGTGCACGCGCTCGTGGGTGGGCACACCCTCCTGCACGATGACTTCCTGGCCGAGGTTGTCGGGCAGCGCCGAAGCCAGGGTCTCGATGTCCTTGGCGTCGCGCACCGTCAGGACACCACGGCCATAGCTGCCGACGTCGCTCTTGATGATGACGAAGGGCTTCTCGTTGATGCCGTATTCCTTGTACTTGCGGCGCACCTTGGTGAGCTGGGCGTCGGCGGCCGTCTGCAGCGCCTCCAGGCCCTTCTTGCCGTGCAGGTCGACGCTCGTGAACATCGGCGTGATGAGCCAGGGGTCCATGCCCAGCAGCTTGCCGAAGCGCTTGGCGACTTCCTCGTAGGCGCGGAAATGCTGGCTCTTGCGCCGCACCGTCCAGCCGGCGTGCAGCGGTGGCAGCAGGTATTGCTCGTGCAGGCCCATCAGCTGCGGCGGCGTGCCGGCGGAGAGGTCGTTGTTGAGCAGGATGGTGCAGGGGTCGAAGCCCTTGAGCATCAGGCGGCCGCGCTTGCGCACCAGCGGCTCGACGGTGATGCTGCCGCCATTGGCGATCCTGAGTTCCGTCGGTTCGGTGACGCTGGTGTCCAGCGTGCCGAAGCGCACGTTCAGACCAGCCTGCGTGAAGATGCGCGCCAGGGTGGCGAGGTTGTCCAGGTAGAAGCTGCAGCGTGCACCGGTCTCGGGGATGACCAGCAGGTTGCGCGCCTCGGGGCAGATCTTCTCGATGGCCGCCATGGCTGCCTGCACGGCCTGCGGCAGCATCTGCGGCGTGAGGTGGTTGAAGCCGCCGGGGAACAGGTTGGTGTCGACCGGCGCCAGCTTGAAGCCGGCGTTGCGCAGGTCCACCGAGGCGTAGAAGGTCGGCGTGTGCTCCATCCATTCCAGCCTGAACCAGCGTTCGGTGGCCGGCATGGATTCCAGGATGCGGGCCTCCAGCTCGTTGATGGGGCCGTTCAGGGCGGTGATCAGATGGGGAACCATGGCCGAATGATCTCAAACTCGGGAGGGTCGGCCCACATGGGGACGACCGGTTGAATCACAAGACGCCGTCGGCGCAGGCGGTCCGGCCCCGGCCGGCGTGCTTGGCGCGGTAGAGCTGATCATCGGCCCGCTTGATGGCGGCCGCCAGCGTCTCGCCGGCCTGCACGCGGACGGCGCCGGCGCTGAAGTCGGCGATGAAGCCCAGGCTGGCTTCGCAGCGCCGCCGCAGCGCCTGGTGCAGGCGGCTGTCCAGCCGCCCGAAGGCCTCGGCGTCGCATTGGCGCACCAGCAGGCAGAACTCCTCGCCGCCGTAGCGGCCCACCAGGTCGCTGGCACGCAGTTCGCCGCGCAGCACCTCGCCGGTCAGCTTGAGCACCTCGTCGCCGACCGGATGGCCGCGCTCGTCGTTGATGCGCTTGAAGTGGTCCAGGTCCAGCATCAGCAGCACGCTGGACTGGCCGCCGCCGCCCAGGGCGCTGGCGGCCCGGCTCATCCATTCGCGGCGGTTCAGCAGGCCGGTCAGGGTGTCCAGCGACGCCAGCCTCACCAGCGCCTGCTCGGCCGCGTCGCGGTGGGCCAGCAGGAAGCCCATGGTGCCCAGCACCAGGCTGGCATTGAGCAGCATCATCGAACCGATGTTGAGGGGATTGGGGGTCAGGAAGCGCGGGTAGATCTCGGGCCAGCCCAGCACCAGGCAGCCGCGCGCCAGCGTCATGACGCCATTGGCCAGCGCCGCGCCGCCGCACAGCCAGCGCCAGCGCACGCCGGCAGCGCCGCGCAGCAGCAGCACGCTGGCCCAGATGATCTGGGCGCCTATGGTCAGGTTGGTCACGCCGGTGGCAACGCCCAGATCGCCGAAGACGAGGGCGTGCACGACGCCCAGGCCCAGCGGCGCCCCCAGCAGCCAGCCGCGTCGCGCCGTCAGCCCGAGGAAGCGGCAGGCCGTGATCACGGTGGCCGAGGCCGAGCCGCTCAGCGCCATGACCCCCAATGTCGCCAGCAGGCGCGGCGCGCCGA
The DNA here is from genome assembly GCF_056406535.1 of Roseateles sp. P1_C1_2. NCBI lineage: Bacteria > Pseudomonadati > Pseudomonadota > Betaproteobacteria > Burkholderiales > Sphaerotilaceae > Roseateles > Roseateles sp. P1_C1_2. The sequence continues at coordinate 125,826 of NZ_JBFUAB010000004.1, read as the reverse complement.
GGGTGGCGCCGATCAACAGGCCGAAGCCCAGGGCCTGGCCGAGCAGCATGAACTGCCAGGCCTGCAGGCCGCTGCGCGTGCGCAGGCCGACGCCGACGGCCAGCGCCAGGCTCATCAGCAGCGCATTGACCAGCACCGCCCCGAGGAGGGTGATCACATCCATGGCGGGTCAGCATAACGGGCGGTCAGCGCGCCAATAAAAAAGCCGCCCCGAAGGGCGGCTCGGCACTGCGGCTGCAGTGGATCACTTGTGATACGCGGTCTCGCCGTGCGACGAGATGTCCAGGCCTTCGCGCTCTTCCTCTTCCGTGACGCGCAGGCCGATGGTCAGATCCACCAGCTTGAAGGCCACGATGGAGACGACGCCCGACCAGAGGATGGTCACGATCACTGCCTTGGTCTGGATCCAGACCTGGCCGGCGATGGAGAAGTCGGCCGGCGTGACCATGGTCGCGGTGACCCAGTCGCCCATGGCGCTCGGGCCGCCGAGGTTGGGCGAAGCGAACACGCCGGTCAGCAGGGCGCCGACGATACCGCCGATGCCGTGGACGCCGAAGACGTCCAGCGAGTCGTCGGCACGCAGCAGCTTCTTCAGGCCGGACACACCCCACAGGCAGGCGAAGCCGGCGACGATGCCGATGACCAGGGCGCCACCGATGCCGACGTTGCCGGCAGCGGGGGTGATGGCGACGAGGCCGGCGACGGCACCCGAAGCAGCACCCAGCATCGAGGCCTTGCCCTTGAGCAGCGCTTCACCCACGCACCAGGCCAGCACGGCAGCGGCCGTGGCGCCGAAGGTGTTGATGAAGGCCAGGGCGGCGAAGCCGTTGGCTTCCAGCGCGGAGCCGGCGTTGAAGCCGAACCAGCCCACCCACAGCAGCGAGGCACCGACCATGGTCAGCGTCAGGCTGTGAGGCGTGAACTGCTCCTTGCCGTAGCCGACGCGCTTGCCGACCATGTAGGCACCCACCAGGCCAGCGACGGCGGCGTTGATGTGCACGACGGTACCGCCGGCGAAGTCCAGCGCGCCCCACTGCCAGAGCATGCCGGCCTTGGCGTTCATCGCGTCAACGACTTCCTTGGCGGCGTAGGCATCCGGGCCCATCCAGAACCAGACCATGTGGGCGATCGGCAGGTAGCTGAACGTGAACCACAGTGTCAGGAAGGCGAGCACGGCCGAGAACTTGATGCGCTCGGCGAAGGCGCCAATGATCAGGCAGGCGGTGATGCCGGCGAAGGTGGCCTGGAAGGCGGCGAACACCATCTCGTACATCGGCACACCCTTGCTGAAGGTGGCGCCGGTGGCGAAGGTGCCGGCCACGTTGTCCCAGATGCCCTTCATGAAGAGTCGGTCCGTGCCGCCGATGAACTTGCCCGTGCTGGCACCGCCCTCGGTGAACGCGAAGCTGTAGCCATAGAGGAACCACAGCACGACGATCAGCGAGAAGCCGACCATGACCTGCATCAGCACCGACAGCATGTTCTTGCTGCGCACCAGGCCGCCGTAGAACAGCGCGAGGCCGGGCACCGTCATCAGGATGACGAGCAGCGTGGACAGCATCATCCAGGCGGTGTCGCCCTTGTTGGGCACCGGGGCCGGCGCGGAGGCCGCTTCGGCGGGCGCGGAAGCGGCAGCGTCAGCCGCGGAAGCCGCCGGAGCGGCGACGGTTGCGGCAGCGGCCACGGCAGAGGCGGGCGCCGAGGCCGGGTCCTGGGCCCAGGCGGCCGGCGCAAGCAGGCCGGCGGCAAGCGCGAGACCGGCAAGGAGTTTCTTCATTTGAGGGATCTCCAACAGGTTGTTATGGACGCGTCAGAGCGCGTCGTTGCCGGTTTCGCCGGTGCGGATGCGGACGACCTGATCCAGCGGCGACACGAAAATCTTGCCGTCGCCGATCTTGCCGGTGCGGGCCGAGGACTCGATGGCCTCGATGACGCGCTCGACGACGTCGTCGTTGACGGCGGCTTCGATCTTGACCTTGGGCAGGAAGTCGACGACGTACTCGGCGCCGCGGTACAGCTCGGTGTGGCCCTTCTGGCGGCCGAAGCCCTTGACCTCGGTGACCGTCAGCCCCTGCACGCCGATGGCGCTCAGGGCCTCACGCACCTCGTCGAGCTTGAAGGGCTTGATGACGGCAGTGATCAATTTCATGTCGCTCTCCAGTAATCAGAAGGTCTTCTTCAGGCCGACGACCAGCGAGGTCTTGCCCATGAACTTGCCGTTGGCGGGACTGGCGTAGAAGCTCTTGTCGGCATCGGTGCCGATCACGGCGCCACTCAATACCAGGCCGGAGAAATCCTTGGCCAACGTCAGCGAGTAGTCGGAGTAGGAGCCGGCGGGTACGTGGCGCATCGTCTGATGGCCGATGTGCGGCGTCAGCGTCATGCCATCGCCCAGGTCGAAATTGGCCGACACGTCGAAGTAGCCGCTGTACTTGGTGCCCGGCACGCCGAACAGGTTGGTGCTGTTGGTGTTGGAGTACTTCGCCGTCACGGGGCCGTAGCTGAGTGCGCCGTAGATTTCGAAGGTGTTGGCACTGGTGGGCAGCTTGTTGCTGGGGTAGTAGTACTGCAGCACGCCGAGGTCCAGCGTCAGGCCCTTGGCGACTTCGGCCTTGTAGCCACCGTACAGGTCAATCTCGACCTGGCCGTCACCACCCGCGTCCTTGATCCACTTGATCGTCGACGCCCAGGCGCCGACGTAGAAACCGCTCGGCGAGGCGTAATCCAGGCCGCCTTGCAGGGCCGGCTTCAGGCGCGACTGAGAGATGCCGCGGTAGCGATATTCGCTGACAGCGCCGACATTGAACGACAGCGGGTCCGGCGCCGGTTCATCGGCGAACGCGGGCAGGGCGACCGCGGACAGCGCGAGTGCGATCAGCGAAGGGGACAACTTCATGGCGGAGCTCCTGAGTCAATAGTGGGTGGGATACGGTCCGGCGGGGTATTTGCAGCTTCCGTGCCAAGCGTCACGCCTTGTCACGCCGCACGGATCTGGGCGGAGGGCGCCCTCAACTCAGGCATTCGCACCAAACTGGAACGACGCCTCATCATCACAGCACCTGGATGGTGCATTCTTGGGAGAAGCCCCGGGCCGACTCGCCCCAGACCGGCGGCTAGACTGGCCTGCCACCCTGGGAGCCCCCCCGATGCCGGAGACGTCCGCCGCCCCGCCCGCTGCCGCGCCGAACCCGGCGCCGACGGCCATCGACTGGGCCGCCGGAGGCGCTCTCGGTCTGCTGCTGGGGCTGCTGGTGGGCCTGTCGGCCGAGCCTGTCGTGTCGGCCGTCGTCACCGGGCTGGTCGCCCTGCTGGCGGCCATGTTCGGCCTGTCGGACAAACTGCCCCTGGGGCTGTCGCGCACGGGCGCGCACCGGCTGACCGCCTTCGGGCTGGCCGCCGTCGTCGCGGTGCTGCTGGGCCTGCAGCTGCGTACCCGCTGGCTGGCGCCCGATGTGGCCGAGTTGCGCCGCCAACTGGTCGAGATCGAGATCACCGACCCCGCCGAACAGAAGCAGATGCTGCGCTTCCTGCGCTACGGCCTGCTGCCAGCGGGCACCCAGGCGGCCGGCAAGGACGGCGAGGCTGCCAAGCTGGCCGTCGCGGCCGGCCTGCCCCTGCTCTATGCCGAACCGGCCAGCTTCTGCGGCCCCTTGCGCCGCCTTGTCGGCGAAAACGCTGCGGCCAGCGACGTGCTGCTGCATCTGAAGAGCGGCGGCGACGCGGCCCAACGCGCCGGCCGCGCCATCCAGGCCCTGCCCGAGGCCGAACGGGCCGCCGCGCTGCGGGCGGCGCCGCTGTATCTGTGCTCGTCATGAAGGCCCTTGCCGCGCTCGCGCTGCTGGGCGCCGGCACGGTCTGGGCCCAGGCGCCCAGCTTCGAGACTCGCCAGCAGGTGCTGCGCACCCTGGTGCAGGTGACGGCCAGCGACTGCGCCGACGGCGTCTCGCGCAGCGGCAGCGGCTTTGCCCTGGAAACCCCGGGGCGCATCGTCACGGCCCACCACGTCGTGGGGGGCTGCCGCACGGTGCAGGTCAGCTACGAGGCCGTCAAGCCGCCCGCACCGAAGCGGCGCGAAGCCCGCATCGTGCGGGTGCTGGCCGCCGGCGACCTCAGCCTGCTGCAGATCGACGCGCCGCCCAGCGTGCCGACGCTGCGCATGTCTACCCTGGCCCCATCGCGTGACCAGATCTTCTTCGGCTTCGGCTATGCCCTGGGCATGCCGACGGCGGGCGACCAGGAGGTGCGCTTCTCGACCGGCGCCACGCGGCTGACCGACATCCTGCCGCCGGCCGCTGCCGACGAATTGCGCAACAGCGGCAGCCCCATCGCCACCGAGCGCGAGGTGCTGCGCTTCAACGTCGCGCTGCAGCCGGGCATGAGCGGTGGGCCCATCGTCAATGCCAGCGGCGAGGTCATCGGCGTCGTCGCCGGTGGCCTGAAGGCCGGCGCGGCGCCGGCGAGCTGGGGCTGGCCGGGTGACGGCGTGCGCCGCCTGCTGGACTCGACGGAACCGACCGACCGCGCCGTGAAGGTGGCGAGCACCTATTACTCGCTGCCGGATCTGTCGGCCCTGCTCGCGGCGCGCCAGCAGGGGCGCAAGCTGCGTTGCGGCGCGCTGGAGTTCAGCGACTCGGGCCTGCGCACCTTGAGCGACCTGATGCGCAGCGCCGACGACATGCAGCGCGTCATCTACCTGATCAGCATCTCGGGCGACAGCATCGCGACGCTCGCCGGCGAGCAGTTCCGCGTCTGGGTCCACGCGCCCAGCGGCGCGACCGCCCTGGTGCCGGCCGAAGCCACGCTGCAGCAGGAAGGCAGCGCCTGCGCGGCACGCTCGGGTGACGGCAATCTGCAGCAACTCGTCTGGGCCGCGCTGGCCCTCACCAACCAGGATGCGACCGCGCGCATGCTGGAGTTCGAGAGCGCCATCCAGACGCCGCGCATGCCGCGCTTCGTCGCCAGCCAGTTCGACACGACACTGACGACGATGGCGATGAATCCCGTGACCGGCCAGGCCATGCCGGGCTCGCAGATGCACGACGGCGGCCTCATCTTCGCCCGCAAGGCCTTGTCGCTGTTCAAGCGCGCGCCGCAGTTCTACGGCGACCAGGTGCCCCAGGGTCATGCCTTCGAGACCCTGGTGGCACGCTCGGGCATCTTCCTGGGCGTGGCGACCCTCAACCAGCAGGTCGATCCGCGCTGGCAAGCCTGTACGCTCAACCCGCAATACCCGGGCTGCGCCGACGCCTTCCGCAATCGCCGCGCCTGGACCCGCTTCGTCCTGGCCACCCAGCTCTCCACCTTCCCCAGCTATTGATGTCCCTCGCCACCGTCCACAGCCGCGCCCTCGATGGCCTCGCCGCCGCGCCGGTCACGGTGGAAGTCCACCTGGCCAACGGCCTGCCGTCGTTCACCGTCGTCGGCTTGGCGGACACCGAAGTCAAGGAGGCGCGCGAGCGCGTCAGGGCGGCGCTGCAGAACAGCGGCCTGTCCTTCCCGGCCAACAAGCGCATCACCGTCAACCTCGCACCCGCCGACCTGCCCAAGGAGGGTGGCCGGTTTGATTTGCCGATGGCGCTGGGCCTGCTGGCGGCGAACGGCCAGATCGATGCCGCCAGGCTGGCGCGCTTCGAATGCGCGGGCGAGCTGTCGCTGGCCGGCGAACTGCGCGCCGTGCGCGGTGCCCTGGCCATGGCCCTGGCGATGCGCCAGGACGGCAGCGGGCGCGAGCTGCTGCTGCCCGAGGCCAGCGCCGCCGAAGCGGCCCTGGTCGACGGCCTGGTGGTGAGGCAGGCTGGTCATCTGCTCGATGTCGTCGCCGCCCTGCAGCCCGACGGCGACGCCCTGCCGCGCGCCACCGCCCTGCCCCGCGAGGCCGCCCGCGGCCTGCCCGATATCGCCGACATCAAGGGCCAGGCCGGCCCCAAGCGGGCGCTGGAGATCGCCGCGGCCGGCGGCCACAGCCTGCTGATGGTGGGCCCGCCGGGCACGGGCAAGTCCATGCTCGCCCAGCGCCTGGCCGGGCTGCTGCCCGCGCTGGACGACGAGGCCGCCCTCGAGTCCGCCGCGGTGCTCAGCCTGGCCGGCCAGTTCGACATCGCCCGCTGGGGCCAGCGGCCGCTGCGCTCACCCCATCACTCGGCCTCGAGCGTGGCCCTGGTGGGCGGTGGCTCCCCGCCCCGGCCCGGCGAGATCTCGCTGGCCCAGCATGGCGTGCTCTTCCTCGATGAACTGCCCGAGTTCCCGCGCGCTGCGCTGGAAGCCCTGCGCGAGCCGCTCGAGACCGGCCGCATCCTGATCTCCCGCGCCGCGCGCCAGGCCGAGTTCCCGGCCCGCTTCCAGCTCGTCGCCGCGATGAACCCCTGCCCCTGTGGTCATCTGGGCAGCCCCCTGAAGGCCTGCCGCTGCACGCCCGACCAGGTCTCGCGTTATCAGGGAAGGCTCAGCGGCCCCTTCCTCGATAGGCTTGACCTGCTCATCGAAGTGCCCGCCATCCCGCCGCGCGAGCTGCAGGACCTGGCACCGGGCGAGTCCAGCGCCGTCGTCGCGGAGCGCGTGTCGGCGGCACGCGAGCGGGCCGTCGCCCGCCAGGGCATGGCCAACGCCCAGTTGCAGGCCCAGGACCTGACCGAACATGCGGTGCTGGAGCCCGCGGCCAAGGCCTTGCTGGAGCGTTCGGCCGAGCGCCTGGGCTGGTCGGCACGCGGCTTTCACCGGGTGCTTCGCGTGGCCCGCACGGTGGCCGACCTGGCCGCGGCGGCGTCGATAGGCAGCACCCATGTCGCCGAGGCCATCCAGTTGCGCCGCGGCCTGCCCGGCCAGGCGGCCTGACCATGCGCGCCGTCTCGCGAGCCCTGGGCCTGGCCGCCGCGCTGCTGGCAGCGCTGGCGGCACCTTCGCAGGCCGCGCCCATCAGCATTGCCATGCCCAGCGGCCCGGTGTCGCTGCCGCTGCTGGTGGCCATAGACAAGCGCCTGTTCCAGGACGAAGGCCTGGACGTGGTGCGCATCCCCTGCAGCAGCGGCAGGGCCTGCCTGGCCGCGCTGCGCTCGGGCGCGGCCGATGTCGCCGCGAGCGCCGAGTTTGCCGTCGCGATGACCGCCGCGCAGACGCCCGCGGTCGCCATCCTCGCGTCCATCGGCGAGTCCACGGCCCAGCTCAAGCTCATCGCCAGCCGCCGCGCGGGCGTGCGCCAGGGCTCCGACATGGCCGGCAAGCGCATTGCCACGGTGGCCGGCACGTCGGCCGAGTACTTCCTCGACCGCTGGCTCACCTACCAGGGCATCGACCCCGAGCGCGTCAAGCTGAGCTTCGCCGAGCCCGGTGCGCTGGGCGACCTCGTGCAGCATGGCAAGGCCGCCGCCGCCGTCGTCTGGGAGCCCGAGGCCGGCCGCATCGAGGACAAGCTCGGCGACGACGCGGTCCGCCTGCCCTCGGCCCATGTCTACACCCAGCACTTCTGCATCGTCGCGCAGGCACGGGCCATCGAAAGGGACAGGCCGCGCTTCGAGAAGATGCTGCGCGCGCTGCTGCGCGCCCAGCGCTTCATCGCGGATTCGCCGGCCGATGCACAAGCCATCCTCGCGGCCAGCCTCAAGGTCGCCGCGCCCGTCGCGCAGCGCCTGATGGCCGAGCAGGACTACCGCGTCGCCTTGCACACCTCGCTGCCGACGACCATGCTCAGCCAGATCCGCTGGCAGCTGGGCCAGGACGGCAAGCCGATGGAGCCGGCCCCGTCCCTGCAGCAGCTGATCGACGCGCGCCCGCTGCAGTCGCTCGCCCCGAGCGCGGTCACCTTGACCCGGTGAGGCCCACATGCACTCCCACTTCTCGAAGTTGCTTTGGTTGCTGATGCTGGTCGCAGCCGGGCTGATGGGCACGGCGGCTGCGGCACCGTTGACCATCGCGGTGTCGCGGTCGCCGCATTCGCTGCCGGTTTTCGTGGCCCTGGCCGAAGGCCTGTTCGAGGCCGAAGGCCTGACCGTCAAGACCATCGAAGCCCCCAGCGGCCGCCGCTGCCTCAAGCTGATGGCCGAGGGCCAGGCCGACCTCGGCACGGCCGCGGAAACCGCCATCGCCTTCGAGTCCTTCGAGCGCACCGACTTCTCCATCATCGCCACCTTCTCCAGCACGTCCAGCGACGTCGAGCTGGTGGCGCGCCGCGCGGCCGGCATCAAGGCCGCGGGGGACCTCGTGGGCAAGCGCGTCGGCGTCGTCAAGGGCACCTCGGCGCAATACTTCCTGGACACCTTCCTGCTCAATAGCAACGTCGATCCGAAAGGCATCGTCCAGGTCGCCATACAGCCTGAGGCTGCGCTGGACACCCTGGCTGCCGGCCAGGTGGACGCGGTCGCAGTCTTTCAGCCCTTTGCCTATGCGGCCGCCCACAGCCCGCGCGTGGACGGCGTCGTGCTCAGCGAGTCCGGGGACTACAAGCAGACGTTCAACCTGGTGGCGCAAAACAGCGCCCTGAGGACGAGGCGGGCCGACATCGAGCGCTTCCTCAGGGCCCTGCACCGGGCCAATGAATTCATCCGCGCCCAGCCGCGCCGGGCGGAATTGATCTTCGTGAGCCGGCTGGGCGTCGAGCCGAGTTTCGCGGCCTGGGCTATGCAGCGCACCCATGTCGGGCTGTCCCTGGAGGAGGCCCTGTTGCGAACGCTGCAGTCGCAGGCGAACTGGGCCTTGCGCGAGGGCTATGCGAGCGGCAGCAAGCCGGTCGACTACCGCAACCTGATCGACGCGGGGCCGCTGCGCGCGGTGCTGCCCAACGCGGTGGGCCTGGCCCGCTGAATCCCCGGCGCCATGAAGATCCGTTCCCTCTTCATCGCTGCCGGCGTAGCCGCCGTGCTGGTGGGCGTGTCGGCCATCACCGCCATGGGGATGGCCACCGGCCAGGAAGACCGGGCGAAAGCCCAGCAGCAGCGCGCCGAGCAGGTGGCACGCGACGTCGCCGGCCTGGTGGGGGTGACCTATGTCTTCCAGCGCGAACGCGACGAGCTCTCGGTGTCGGAATGGAAGCGCTGGCACGCCAACATCGCCCGGGAGCTGGAAGGCGCGGAGCCCGAGGGGGCGTCGGAGGCCGAGCTGGCGCTGCTGAAGGACGCGGCAGCCCGCCTTCCGGTGCTCTTCGAGCGGGCGCTGAAGACCTCCGCCGCACCGGCGAGCGACTTCGAGCGCCGCCGCCGCGACCAGGCCTTCGAGCTGCTGCTCGGCGACACCCAGGCCATGGCGGACGCGGCCTTCCGCTGGTCCCGCAATGCCGGCGACGCGCGCGGCGAGGCGGAGGACGTGCACGAGCACGTCACCATGGCCGCGGTCGTCAGCTTCAGCCTGCTGCTGGCCGCCCTGGCGGTCGTCGGCGTACGCCGCGTGCTGCGCCCACTGGCACGGCTGACCGAGGCCGCGGAGGCTCTCGAACGCGGCGAGCAGGTGCCGCTGTTCGGCAGCACGACCCAGGATGAACTGGGCACGCTCAAGCGCCGCTTCGACGCCATGACCCTGGCCCTGCAACGCCGCACCGACGAAGTGCTTGAGGCCGAGCGGCGCATGCGCGAGATCACGGACAACATCCCCGTGCTCATCACAGAGTTCGATGCCGACGCCCGCATCGTGTTCGCCAACGCGACGGTCGGGCGGGTCTACGACGTGACGACGGACGCCCTCATCGGCAAGCACATCGCCGACGTGCGTGGCGAGGACGGCGCCAGGCAGCTGCGCCCCCATATCGAGGCCGTGCTGCGAGGCCAGGCGGTCGAGTTCGACAGCTCCCAGATGCTCGGTGACGCGGAGCGCCATTTCCAGCAGCTCTATGTGCCCCGGCGGGACGCCCTGGGCGACGTCGTCGGCTTCTATTCGGTGTCCATGGACATCACCGAACGCAAGGCCGCCGAGCTGGCGGTACAGGCCTCGGAGCACCGCCTCAAGGCCATCACGGACAACATCCCGGCCGTGGTCTCGCATTTCGACAAGTCGCTGCGCGCGGACTTCGGCAACCTGGCCGCGGAGAAGGTGCTGCGGCGGCCCTTGAGCGAGCTGATGGGCCTGACCTTCCAGCAGATCCGCGGCGACGCGGTCTGGCAGATCGCCAGGCCTCACATCGAGGGCGTGCTGCGCGGCGAGCCCCAGCAGTTCGAGTCTTTCGTGAAGCACGGCGACAGCACGCGCTTCTTCGACCAGAAGTACGTGCCGGACTTCGATGCGCAAGGCCGGATCCAGGGCTTCTATTCCGTCTCCTTCGACATCACCGAACGCCGCCAGGCCGAAGCGCGGCTGGCCGAAAGCGAGAAGCGGCTGCGCGACATCGCCGACAACCTGCCGGTGATGATTTCCTATATCGACAAGGACCAGCGCATGCTGTTCCTGAACGAGACCTTCAGCAAATGGACGGGGCTTGATCACCGGGCCAACATCGGCAAGACGGTGGCAGAAGCCGTTCCGGCGGCGCTTTATGAGCCTCGCCGCGAGGCCCTTGCGCGAGCGCTCGCTGGCGAGCGGGTCGAGTTCCACATCGAATCCACGGCGGCCGGCGTCTCACGGTCGCTGCACAACCTCTACCTGCCCGACGTCGACGCCGACGGGTCGACTCGCGGCCTCTATGCCCTCAGCACGGACGTGACCGAGCGCCGCCAACTCGAGCGCCGGCTCGCCGAACTGGCCCGCACCGATGCCCTCACCGGCCTGCCCAACCGCTACAGCTTCAACGAGCAATTGGCCGCCGTGATCAAGCGCGCCCACCGGGCGCAGAGCTTCACCGCGCTGCTCTTCCTCGACATCGACAGGTTCAAGCTCATCAACGACAACCATGGCCACGGCGTCGGCGACGAGGTACTGCGCGAGTTCGCGTGCCGGCTGCTGGCTCTGGTCAGGAGCACCGATTTCGTCGGGCGGCTGGCGGGCGACGAGTTCGTCGTCGTGCTGGAAGGCCTGCACGCGGCTTCCGAGGCGGAGATCGTGGCCGGCAAGATCATCGAGGCGATCAACCGACCCTTCGCGACTTCAGCCGGTGAGTTGTCGGTCGGCACCAGCATCGGCATCGCCATCCATCCGCGCGACGAACTCGGCGGCGAGGAACTGCTCGGCCGGGCCGACCAAGCGCTGTACCTCGCCAAGGGCGCGGGGCGCAACCAATGGCGAATGCACGTGACTTAGTGCGTCAGGGTCGGACGAGCTGGCCGTCCCGCTCGCGCACGATGTCGCCGGCCCTCAGCATCGGGTCGGCACCCATCTCGACGCGGCGCATCTGGCCGCTGCGGTCGACGACCTGGGCGACCCAGACGGTGGACTTCTTGGCGTTCTTCTCGACCTCGTTGCCGGCATAGCCGCCGGCCGCGGCACCGCCGACGGTCGCCAGCTTCTTGCCCGTGCCGCCGCCGATCTGGTGGCCCAGCAGGCCGCCGATGACGGCGCCGCCGACCACGCCCAGGCCGCTGCCCTTGCCCTCGCGGGTTTCGGTGTGAATTTCCTGCACCCACAGGCAACCCTTGCAGAGCGCGTCGCGCTGGGCCTGGGTTGGAATGGACAGCACCGGCGCCGGGCCGTCATCGGCGCGCACAGGGGCGGAAAGGGTCGCGGCCAGGGCCGCGGTGGCAATCAACAACTTCATTGCATCACTCCTTGGAACCGCCCTGTTTGCCGCCTCGTTGCGCCTTCAGGCGCGCACGAAGCCGTTCTCGGTCAAGCGGACCTCGTCGCCGACGCGCAGGCCGGGGTCGGCGCTGCGCTCGAAGCGGCGCAGGCGGCCGTCGCGCTCGCGCACCTGCACGATCCAGACGTTGTGGGTCTTCTGGTTCTTCTCGATCTCGTTGCCGGCATAGCCACCACCCACGGCGCCCGCCACGGTGGCCAGCTTGCGGCCATTGCCGCCGCCCACCATATTGCCCAGCAGGCCGCCGACGACGGCGCCGCCCACGGCACCCACGCCACTGCCCTTGCCCTTGCGGGCCTCGGTATGCACATCGGTCACGCGGCCACAGCTGTCGCACAGCGCCGGCGGGGCCTGGGTTTCAACGACCGGGGCCGGCTGGGCCTGGCGCACCGGGTCAGCGCTGGCCAGGCGCTGCGGCGCAGGGCTGGTCTGCGGCTGCGTCGTCGTGGCAATCGGCTCGCTGCTGACGGTCTGCGACCTGCCCACCGCATAGGCGCCGCCGAGCAGTGCCGCCACGACGGCGACGCCGGCGACGATCTGGGTGGACTTGACGGAATGTGTGGGGGTCGACATGGGGCCTCCGGTGTGGTTGGTATGACCCGCAGGATGCCCAACCCCGGCGGCCCGCCCTGTAGGACGAGGCCGCTTCGGCCTAGGGATGTCGACCTAACCCAACAGCGGCGCCAGCGCGCGGCGCGCGTCGGCCTCGCTCAGGCCGCAGCGGGCGGCCCAGTCGGCGAGCTGGTCGTCGGCTATGCGGCCGACGTTGAAGTAGGCCGCATCGGGATGAGCCAGGTAGAAGCCGCTGACGCTGGCCGCCGGCGTCATCGCCATGCTGTCGGTCAGGCCCATGCCGATCTCGTCGGGGGCGAGCACGCGGAACATGTCGCGCTTGGCGAGATGGTCCGGGCAGGCCGGGTAGCCGGGCGCGGGGCGGATGCCTTGGTACTTCTCGGCGACGAGGTCGGCATTGCTCAGCGCCTCGGCCGGCGCATAACCCCAGAACTCGCGGCGCACGCGCTCGTGCAGCCACTCGGCCGCGGCCTCGGCGAGGCGGTCGGCCAGGGCCTTGAGCATGATGGCCGAGTAGTCGTCGTGGCTGGCCAGGAAGTCGGCCTCCTTCTTGTCGACACCCAGGCCCGCCGTGACCGCGAACATGCCGATGTGGTCGCCCCCCGCTGTCGATTCCGGGGCGACGAAGTCGGACAGGCAGCGGTTGGGCCGCTTCACGCCTTCGACGACGGGGCGCTCGGACTGCATGCGCAGGCCATGCCACGTCATCGGCGGCTCGCTCTTGATCGCGATGTCGTCGTCGTTGACGCGCGCGGCCGGGTAGAGGCCGAAGACGGCATGGGCCTGCAGCCAGCGGCCGTCGATGATCTTCTTCAGCATGGCTTGGGCGTCGGCGAACACCTTGCGCGCCTCGCTGCCGACGACGGCGTCGTCGAGGATGGCCGGGTAGGGGCCGGCCAGGTCCCAGGTCTGGAAATAGGGCCCCCAGTCGATATAGCGGGCCAGCTCGGCGAGGTCGAGGTTCTTCAGCACGCGGCGGCCGGTGAACTTCGGCGCGACCGGCAGGCGGCTCAGGTCCAGCACGGCCTTGTTGGCGCGTGCGGCGGCCAGCGTCACCAGCGGCGTCTGCTTCTTGTTGGCGTGCAGTTGGCGGGTCTTCTCGGCGTCGACTTTCAGCTCGGCGATGTAGGCGGCGGCGCGGTCGTCGCTGAGCAGCTCGGTGCACACGCCCACGGCGCGCGACGCGTCGGGCACGTAGACGACCGGGCCTTCGTAGTGCGGCGAGATCTTGACGGCGGTGTGCACGCGGCTGGTGGTGGCGCCGCCGATCAGCAGCGGCATGTGGCGTGACGAGAAGTAGCTGTCGCGCTGCATCTCGGCCGCCACATGCTGCATCTCTTCAAGGCTGGGCGTGATGAGGCCCGACAGGCCGATGATGTCGGCGCCCTCTTCCTTGGCCTTCTGCAGGATGTCGCGCGCCGGCACCATGACGCCCATGTTGACGACTTCGTAGTTGTTGCACTGCAGGACCACCGTGACGATGTTCTTGCCGATGTCGTGCACATCGCCCTTGACCGTCGCCATGACGATCTTCCCCTTGGGCTTGGCGTCGCCGCCGCCTTCGATGAGCAGGCGCTTTTCTTCCTCGATATAGGGCAGCAGGTGGGCCACGGCCTGCTTCATCACGCGGGCGCTCTTGACCACCTGAGGCAGGAACATCTTGCCCTGGCCGAACAGGTCGCCGACGACGTTCATGCCGGCCATCAACGGGCCTTCGATGACATGCAGCGGCCGGCCGCCGCCAGCCAGGATGGCCTGCCAGGCTTCCTCGGTGTCGGCGTCGATGAAGTCGGTGATGCCATGCACCAGCGCATGCGACAGGCGCGCGTTGACGTCGTTGGCACGCCAGGCCAGGCGCGCCGAATCGTCCTTGCCGGCGCTCTTGGCTCGGTCGGCGATCTCGATGAGGCGCTCGCCCGCATCCGGGCGGCGGTTCAGCACCACGTCTTCGACGCGTTCACGCAGTTCGGCATCGAGGTCGTCATAGACGCCCACCATGCCGGCGTTGACGATGCCCATGTCCATGCCGGCCTGGATGGCGTGGTACAGGAAGACGGTGTGGATGGCCTCGCGCACCGGCTCGTTGCCGCGGAAGCTGAAGGACACGTTGGACACGCCCCCCGACACCTTGGCGCCGGGCAGGTTCTGCTTGATCCAGCGCGTGGCCTCGATGAAGTCCACCGCGTAGTTGTCGTGCTCCTCGATGCCGGTGGCGATCGCGAAGATATTGGGGTCGAAGATGATGTCCTCGGGCGGGAAGTCCACCTCGTCGACGAGGAAGCGGTAGGCCCGCTCGCAGATCTCCGTCTTGCGCGCGAAGGTGTCGGCCTGGCCCTTTTCGTCGAAGGCCATCACGACGGCCGCCGCGCCATAGCGCTTGACGAGCTTGGCCTGGCGCCGGAACTCGGCCTCGCCTTCCTTCAGCGAGATGGAGTTGACGATGCCCTTGCCCTGGATGCACTTCAGGCCGGCCTCGATGACGCTCCACTTGGAGGAGTCGATCATGATGGGCACGCGCGCGATCTCGGGCTCGCCGGCGATCAGGTTCAGGAAGCGCACCATGGCCGCCTGGCTGTCCAGCATGGCCTCGTCCATGTTGATGTCGATGACCTGGGCGCCGTTCTCGACCTGCTGGCGCGCCACGGCCAGGGCCTGCTCGAACTGGCCCGCGAGGATCATGCGGGCGAAGGCCTTGGAGCCGGTGACGTTGGTGCGCTCGCCGATGTTGACGAACAGGCTGCCTGCGTCGATGGCGACGGGCTCGAGGCCGGAGAGCTTGAGGGGAGGCGGGGTGGTCATCGATGCGTTTCGCGCGGGAAATCGATGAGCGCCGTTGGAAAACGATCCGAGCCTGGGGGAGGGAGCCTGTTCAAGGCCTCTTCACGGCGCCCGTTGCCCCGCAAAGGCAGTGGATGCAAGGCGCAAACCGCAGCCGGGTTGGACACCCGGCGAGGATTTGCAACGCCGCAGCCGCTGATTTTGCGGGGCAACCCGAAGGGCAAGGCATCCCAGGGCCGCACTCGTCGTTGCGTCACTTGCCCGCACATCAGTGCGGGCGGCGTACCGCGCCTAGATTGCGGCCCTGGGATGCCTTGCGGGCACCATGAAGAGGCCTTGAGCAGGCTCCAGCCCTCGCAGCGCTCCTCGGATGAGCCGGGAATTCTACGCAGCCACCCCTTCGCCAACGCTCAAGATCGGCTCTTCCATGCCGAAGGCCGTTGAGAATGCCGCAATCCATGGCCTCCGAACTCATCCCTCTACCCGCCCGCACCCTGCGGCTGGGCATGACCCTGCCCTACGACCTCTTCGACGCCAACGGCAAGCTGCTGTTCGCGCGCGGCCAGGTGCTGCGCGACTCGCCACTGGTACGCGGCCTCGTCGACGGCGGCGCCTGGGTGAACTCCTCGGACACGATGGAGTACCAGCGCGCCCTGGCCCACCGCCTGGACACCATGGTCATGCAGGACGTGTCGCTGTCCGACATCGCCAAGGCCGACGGCAGCTTCCGGCTGGACACCCTGGTGCCGAGCAAGGTCGAGCTGGGCCCGCGCGAGGCCTGGTCCGACCTGCTGCTGCACACCCATGGCCTGCTGCGCGAAGCCGACCCGGCGGACTTTCAAGCCCGCCTCACGCTGCTGCGCGACACCGCGCTGAAGCGCCTGCACGCCCACCCGGATGCCACGCTGATGCTGCTCGTCTTCGAGAGCAGCCAGGAGTTCGGCGACTACAGCGCCCGCCATGCCCTGTTGACGCTGCTGCTCTGCGACCTCGTCGCGCAGCAGATGCAGCTGCCGCCCGAGGTGCGCGCCGCGCTGCAGGGCGCCGCGCTGACGATGAACTACGGCGCCGGCCCCGCGCATGACCGCCTGGCCGCCCAGGTCGACGCCGCCACACCCGCCCAGCGCCAGGCCCTGGCCGCCCACGGCGACCGTGCCGCGCAGCGCCTGGCCCAGGTCGGCGTCACCGACCCCGTCTGGCTGACCGCCGTGCGCCTGCATCACGAAGCCGGCCCCGGCCCGCTCGGCAGCCGCAGCGACGGCGAGAAGCTGGCGCGGCTGCTGCGCCGCATCGACCTCTTCGGCGCGCGGCTGTCGCCCCGCCGCAGCCGCGCGGCCATGAGCGGCGCCGCGGCGGCGCGCGCCGTCTTCCTCGATGAACTCGGCCAGCCCGACGAGGCTGGCGCGGCCCTGATCAAGACCGTCGGCCTCTACCCGCCCGGCAGCATCGTGCGCCTGGCCAATGGCGAGGTCGGCCTGGTCTTCAAGCGCGGCTTCAGCGCCAACGAGCCGCTGGTGGCCGCGCTGATCGGCAAGAGCGGCAGCCCACTGAGCAACCCGGTGCCGCGCGACACGCGCCTGGCGGCCCAGGCCATCACGGCCAGCCTGGCGCCGGCGGAGTTCAAGCTGCGGGTGAATCTGGAAGCGCTGTTGAAGCTTTAACCGGCGGTTGATTTCGCGCAGCAAGGGCGGCCCTCGGGCCGCTCTTTTCATTCAGACGCTTGCTTTCGCCCGACTGTGCATATATTCTGTGTATACACATTATGCACAGCAGTCTCTTCATCTCCCAGACGGACGCCCGGCCGATGTATCTGCAGATCGTCGAGCAGATCCGTCAGCGCGTCGCCGCGGGCGACTGGCCGGCGGGGCAGGAGCTGCCCTCCATCCGGGCGCTGGCCGCCGACCTGCGCGTCAGCGTCATCACCGTGAAGCGCGCCTACCTGGACCTGGAGTCCGAAGGCGTCATCGTCACCCGCCACGGCAAGGGCTCCTTCGTGGCGGATGCGCAGGGACTGGCCAAGGACATGCGCCTGGCCCAGCTCGACACCCACCTCGCCGCAGCCAGCGAGATCGCCCGTTCGCTGGCCATGCCCGAGCCCGACCTCATAGCCCGACTGCGCGATGCGCTGAACACCCAGGAGCCCACGCAATGAGCGCGAAAGCCATCGACATGAAGGGCGTGCGCAAGGCGTTCCGCTTCTTCACGCTGGAGGACGTGTCCCTCGACCTCGAGCAGGGCCAGATCATGGGCCTCGTCGGCCCCAACGGCGCCGGCAAGAGCACCACCATCCGGCTGCTGATGGGCCTGCTGACGCCCGACGCCGGCAGCATCCGCCTGCTCGGCCAGGAGATGCCACGCCAGCAGGCCGTGGCCAAGGCCGACGTCGGCTTCGTCAGCGACGACATGAAGCTGCTGCCGCAGGCGACGCTGGCCTGGCATATGGACTTTGTCGCGTCCCTCTACCCCGGCTGGGACGCGGCCTATGCCGCCAGGCTGCTGAAGCGCTTCGGCCTGCACGCGGGGCAGATGGCCAAGCACCTGTCCACCGGCGAGCAGGCCAAGGCCCTGCTGCTGCTGGCCCTGGCTCGCCGCCCGCGCCTGCTGGTGCTGGACGAACCCACCTCGGGCATGGACCCCGTCGCAAGGCACGAACTGCTGACCGAGTTCATGGACGTGCTGCGCGACGACAGCCGCTCCATCCTGTTCTCGTCGCACAACACGCTGGACGTCGAGCGCATCTCCGACCGCATCACCTTCATCGACCGCGGCCGCGTCGTCGCGTCGAACAACAAGGAGGACTACCTCGAACGCTGGCGCACGCTGCGGCTGAGGTTGCCCGACGGTTTGCCGGACTGGAAGCTGCCGGAGATCGTCCACCGCGACGTCGACGGTCCCAACATCACGCTGACCGTCGACGGCTTCAGCGACGACTTCCTCGCCCGCCTCGGCGCGCCCGTGCAGGAAGTGCACCGCATGAGCCTGGAAGAGGTCTTCGTCGCCACCGTCATGCACAGCCGCGAGGCCCGCACACCATGAATCCGCTCACGCGCAAGCTCGTCATCAAGGAGCTCTACCTGTTCCGCTGGCTGCTGGTGGGCGGCACCGCCGCGGGCTTCGCCGGCCTGCTCAGCGCCAGCGCCGGCGAGGTGGGCTTCAACATCGGCTTCATCGTCTGGCTGACGGCCATCATCGCCCTGGGCGTCATGCTGGCGCTGTTCGGCATCGCCACCGAGCGCAAGGAGCGCTCCCTGCTCTTCATGCTCAGCCTGCCGCTGTCGCCGGGCGACTATGTGCGCGCCAAGCTGCTCGGCCTGCTGGCCTGCTTCCTGCTGCCCTGGGGCCTGCTGAGTGCCGGCTCGCTGGCCCTCATCCTCGTCATGCCGGGCATCCCGGACGGCCTGCTGCCCTACGCGGTGCTGCTGTGCGTCTTCATGCTGCTGAACTTCTCGATCGTGCTGTGCGGCGCGCTGCACATCGCCTCCGAAGCCGGCATGGGCGGCCTGATCATCCTGACCAATATGTCCATCTCGCTGTTCATGATGGGCGTAGGCCGCATCCCCGCCATCGGCCAGTACACGCAGGCGGCCGCCCCGGTCTGGAATGCCGCCTTCTGGCAGCTGCTCGCTGCCGAACTGGCCTTGACCCTGCTGACCCTCTCCCTGCCCCTGTTCATCGCCGCAAGACGGCGCGACTTCCTCTAGGAGCGCTCATGACTTCCCAACCCAACGGCGAGAGGCTGCACGCCCTCGACGCAGTGCGGAGCTTTGCCCTTTTGCTGGGCGTGGCCTTCCACGCGATGCTGTCCTTCATCCCCGGCATGCCGCCCGGCCTGTGGGCCATGAACGACAACTCGCCCAGCCCGTTCCTCGCCGACGCGAGCTTCGTGGCGCACAGCTTCCGCATGCTGCTCTTCTTCTTCATCGCCGGCTTCTTCGCGCGGCTGCTGCACCAGCGCCTGGGCACGGCCGGCTTCTGGGCCAACCGCGGCAAGCGCATCGCCGTGCCGCTGATCGTCGGCTGGCCACTGCTGTTCGTCGCCATCATCTTCGTGTGGTCGCTCGGCATGCGGAAGGTCTTCCACGGCACGCCCCCCGCACCACCCGAGATGCCCAAGACCTTCGGCGCGCTGCCGCTGTTCCACCTGTGGTTCCTCTACCAGCTGCTGTGGCTGTACGCCGGTGCGCTGGGCGTGCGCAGCCTCGTCGCGAAGCTGGACCGCCACCAGACCCTGCGCGGCCTCGTCGACCGCCTCACGACCGGCGCCTTGCGCTGGCCCGCCGGTGCATTGCTGCTGGGCCTGCCGCTGGCGTCCTGCCTGCTGGCGCTGCCGATGTGGATGCCCTGGGCCGGCATCCCCACGCCCGACCAGTCGTTGATCCCGCAGCTGCCTGCCACGCTGGGCTATGGCACGGCCTTCGCGTTCGGCTGGCTGGTGCAGCGCGCGCCCGACGCACTGGCGGCCCTGCGCGGGCGCTGGCTGGTGCATCTGGCGCTGGCCATCGCCTCCTCGGCCGTCTGCCTCTACGTGCTGAAGACCCAGCCGGTCTTCGGCATGCCCGCCCAACCCAAGCTGATCTTCACGCTGTCCTTCGTCGCCTCGGCTTGGGGCTGGAGCTTCGCCATCACCGGTGCGGCGCTGCGCTTCCTGTCCGGCCACAGCCCGGCGCGGCGCTATGTGGCCGATGCGTCCTACTGGATCTACCTGGCCCACCTGCCGGTCGTCGCCGCCTTGCAGGTCTGGGTGGGCGACTGGCCGCTGCACTGGAGCCTGAAGTACCCCTTCGTCGTCGTCGCCAGCCTGGCCCTGCTGCTGCTGAGCTATCACTTCCTCGTCCGTTCGACGCTCATCGGCAAGCTGCTCAACGGCCGCATCTACCCGCGCCGTGCCGCCACGGCGCCCGTCGAGATGCCCGCGGACGACGAGGTCGTCGCCTCGCTGTGCGGCGTGTCCAAGCGCTATGGCAAGCTGGAGGCGCTCAGCAGCGTCGACCTGCAGCTCAAGCGCGGCGAACTGCTGGCGCTGCTCGGCCCCAATGGCGCCGGCAAGTCCACCGCCATCTCGCTGTGGCTGGGCCTGCATGACGCCGACGCCGGCCTCGTGCGCCTGCTCGGCGGCTCGCCGCAGGAGATCGCGCGGCGCCAGGGCCTGGGCGTCATGATGCAGGACGTCGAGCTGCCCAAGGACTTGAAGGTCCACGAGCTCGTCGCCCTGTCGGCCAGCTACTACGCGAACCCCCTGAGCGTGAAGGACACGCTGGCGCGCGCCGGCATCACGGCCCTCGCGAGCCGCCCCTACGGCAAGCTCTCGGGCGGCCAGAAGCGCCAGGTGCAGTTCGCCATCGCCATCTGCGGCCGGCCCAAGGTGCTGTTCCTGGACGAGCCCACCGTCGGCCTCGACATCCAGGCCCGCGAGCTGATGTGGGACAACATCCGGGCGCTGCTGCGCGAGGGCTGCTCCATCCTGCTGACGACGCACTACCTCGAAGAGGCGGAAGCTCTCGCGAGCCGCGTCGCCGTGCTCGGCAAGGGCCGCGTCATCGCCTCGGGCAGCGTGGCCGAGATGCGCGCGCTGGTGTCGCGCCGCCACATCCGCTGCGAGACCACGCTGGTGCCGGGCGATGTGAGCCAGTGGCCGGGCGTGGTGGACGTGTGCTGCGATCACGACCAGCTCGCCATCGTCGCCACCGACGCCGAAGCCGTCGTGCGCCGCCTGCTCGCGGCCGATCCCACGCTGTCGCGCCTGGAAGTGAAGCAGGCCGGGCTCAACGATGCATTCAACGCCCTGACACAGGAGGCCGCATGACCACGCTGACCCACCCCCTGGAGCTGGCGCCGCCGCGGCGCGCGGCCTCGCCCTACGTCGTCGAAATCCGGCTCGAACTGCTGCGCCTGCTGCGCGCGCCGGCCTTCGCGCTGCCGATGTTCGTGCTGCCGGTGGCCCTCTACCTGCTGTTCGCCTTCGCCGTGGCCGGCGAGCAGGCGGCCAAGGACCCGGACACCGCGCGCTTCATGTTCGCCGGCTTCTCGCTGATGGCCGTGACCATGGCCGCGGTGTTCGCCACCTGCCCTTCCATCGCGCTGGAGCGCGAGCTGGGCCTGCTGACCCTCAAGCGCGCCCAGCCCGCGCCGCCCGGCGCCTGGCTGACGGCCAAGATCGTGGCGGGCATCGTGACCGGCACCATCGCCTATCTGCCCATCCTCGTCGTCACCGCCGTCAGCGGCCAGGCGGCTTTGAGCGCCGGCCAGCTCGCCGCCATGAGCGCCGTGCTGGTGGCGGGCGCCATCCCCTTCTGCGCGCTCGGGCTGATGGTGGGTGCGCTGGCCAGCGGCTCCGCCGCGCCCGCCTATGCCCACCTGCTCTATCTGCCGGGCCTCTATCTGTCGGGCGTGTTCTTCCCGCTGCCCAAGTCGATGTACTTCCAGGCGCCGTACTGGCCGCAGTTCCATCTCAACCAGCTCGTCTTCGCCGCCGGCGGCGTCGAAAAGTTCCGCTGGATCGGCCCGGAGATGGCCTTCGCCGTGCTGCTGGGCTTCACGGTGCTGTGCAGCGGCATCGCCCTGCACCGGCTGAAGCGGCGCGGCTGAAGGAAACGGCGGCCCGCAGGCCGCCCCATCCCTCGCCGTGGATCAGCGCTTGGCCGAACCGTCGGCCGAGGCGTTCAGCGCGACGCCGTTGTCGGTGCGTGAGGCCTTGGCCGCGGCGCTGCCTTCGGCCTGAGCCTTGCGGCCGGCGGCCTGGCCGCTGGCGCTGCCGCCCAGGTCCTGCTTGCTGGCGTTGCCGTTGGCGTTGCCGCCCAGCGTCAGCGGCGAAGCAGGCTTGGCGGGTGTCGTGGCAGCTGTGGGCGCAGCCGGCGCCGCGGGGGTCACCGGTGCCGTGGCCGTCGGCGTGGTGGGTGCTGCCGGGGTCGTGGCGGCCGGCGTGTCGCCCTGCTTCAGCGCGCCATCCAGCGCGCCGCTGCCCTGGCCAGCCAGGCTGCCACTGACGCCGTTGGCCGTGCCGTTCAGCGCGCCGCTGAGGCTGCCATCGGCGCTGCCCGAGGCGTTGCCGACGGTATTGCCCAGCGAATCCTTGGCGCCTTCGCTGGCGGTCTTCAGCTCGCCGACCTTGGCGGCCGCCGTGTCCTTGACACCGCCCACGGCGCCCTTGGTCTTGTCGACCGTGCCCTTGATCAGCGAGCCCTCGGCATTGGCCGAGCCGTTGGCCTTGCCGCCGACGTCGAGCTGGCGCGGCGACAGCGCGCCGTTCAGGCCGCCGGTCAAGCCACCGGTGAGGCCGCCACCACCGCCGCCGAGCAGGCCGGCGTGGGCATTGGCGGCGAGCAGGCCAGCCGCGACGGCAGCAATGCTCAGCGTGGTGCGAAGAACTTGGGTGCGACGGGTTGCAGACATGATGAATCTCCGGGTGGTTGGATCAGAAGAGCCAGCGATTCCGGCCCTTTCACTGAGTACAACGAGCACCGTCGAAACATCCTTCCCCGCCGAGATGCAAGCTTGTGTATCAGCGCGCCTGACGCGCCTGCAACTGCTCGGGCACCACACGCAGGTCTTCGGCGACGAGGCCGCGGCCATAGACCGGATCACGGCCCGGCGCGCCGAGGTCGATGGCCGAGGCAGCCAGGCGTTCCAGCACCGCAGCAGCGGCCGCCGGGTCGGGTTCGCGCAGTTCCAAAGCGAGCAGGCCGGCCACCAGCGGCGCGGCATACGAGGTGCCGCGCGCGATGCCATAGTCGCCGCCACTGCGGGCCACCGCGACATCGGCGCCCGGCGCCGTCAGCAGCACCTGCGCCCCCTGCGCCGCCTCGGGCAGCACGCGGCGCGACGGGTTCACACCGGTCACGCCGACGACACCGGCATAGGACGCCGGGAACAGCGGCGGCGCGGCCGGGCCGTCGTTGCCGACCGCCGCGACAAGCAGATGGCCGCGCTTCACCAAGGCCGCAACACCCTGCTCCAGCAGCCGGTTCTGCGGCCCGACGAGGCTGAGGTTGATGACGGCGACACGCTCGCGCGCCATCCAGGCCAGGGCGCGCACGACCTCCTCGGCCGAGCCGCCATCCGGCTTGTCGCAATAGACGTCGGCGGCGAAGAGTTCGGCCTTCACCGCCGCGCCGGCGAAGCCGCGATCACGGCCGACGAGCAGGGACGCGACGGCAGTGCCATGTTCGCTGGCCACGGCGCTGCCACCGCAGCCGAAGCTGGGGCCGGCGGCATGGCGCAGCGCCGCATGGCGGCGGTCCACACCGCCGTCGATGAGGCCCACGCGCACCGGGCCGCGCTGTGCCGGGACGGTGGCCGCAGCGGCCTTTGTCACCTCGCCGCTGCGTGAATACAGATGGTTGAAATCGGCCTGCAGCCCGGGCTGGGCGGCGCGCAGCCTGTCCAGTGCCTCGGCCGTGTCCAGGCCCGCGGGCACGCGCAGCACGACCTCGCGCAGCTCGAGCTCGGGCCAGGCCTCCTCACGCAGCTTGACCAGGCCCAGGGCCGTCGCCGCCGCCAACGCAGCCTCGCTGGGCGACAGCAGCACCAGCTCGCGGCGGCGGATCAGCTCGCCGCGCGGATCGGCCTCGACGACATCCGGATGGCGCTGCAGCAGGTCGCGCACGGTCGTCAGGCGCAGGTCCACCAGCTGCGTGGCGGACGACAGCAGCTCGGGCAGGGGTTGCACGACGCGGTCCACCACACGATCCACGACGCCGGGCAGGCGCTGCACTCCCGGCAGCTGCGGCAGGCGCAGCTGGGCCTGGGCCGGCGCAGTCAGCGCGGCGGCGATCGACAGGGCGAAGACGGCTTGTTTCATGGCTTTGTGAGGATAACGAGCGACAGCGGGAAGAAAATCCATGCCTCGCCCGTTGTCCCGGTATCGATGCCCGAAAACCTTCCCGAACTTCGCCAGGAGATCGCCGCCCTGCTGCCGCGGCTGCGCCGTTTCGGCCGCACGCTGGCCCACTCCCGCGAAGACGCCGACGACCTCGTGCAGGTCGCCATCGAGAAGGCCCTGACCCGCACCGACCAGTGGACGCCTGGAACGCGTCTGGACAGCTGGATGTTTCGCATCATGCAGAACGCTTGGATCGATGAACTGAGGGCCCGCGAGCGACGCGGCCAGACCTTCCTGCCCGAGGAGGAAGGCGAGCATGTCGGCGACGGCGCTGTGACGGGATCGCAGCTCGATGCCATCCTCGTGCGCAGGGCCGTGGCGAAGTTGAGCGACGAGCACCGCGCCATCGTCGGCCTCGTGCTGGTGGAAGGCCTGAGTTACCAGGAAGCGGCGCAGACGCTGGGCGTGCCGGTCGGTACCGTCACGAGCCGCCTCGCCCGCGCCCGCGAGGCGCTGCAGGAATTGGTGGGAGAGTGGCCATGAGCCGCAATGATGAAGAGCTGTTGAAGGCCGAGCGGGCGCGCATGGCGGCCGCCTTCGGCGACGTGTTGAACGAGCCCGTGCCCGACCGATTCAAGGCCTTGCTGGCCGAGCCCGCTGCCCAGGTGGTGGACCTCGGCGCCGTGCGCGCCCAGCGCCGTTCGATGTCGAACTGGATGGCCTGGGGCGGCATGGCGGCGACGCTGGTGCTGGGCACGCTGATCGGCATGCGGCTGCCGCCGCCTGCCGGCGGCGATGAGCGTCTGGTCGCCAGCGGCGTCATCGCCCAGGCCCTGGACACCCAGCTCGCCAGCGCTCCCGGCCGCGCGGTGGCCGTGCAGGTCAGCTTCAAGGCCAAGGACGGCCGCTACTGCCGCAGCTTCTCGACAAACGCCTCGGCCGGCCTGGCCTGCCGTGAAGCGGATGGCGCCTGGGCGCTGCAGCAGGTCGCGGCGACGAGCACCGCGAGCACCGGCATGCGCCAGGCGGCCAGCAGCCTGCCGCCCTCGGTGCTGGCCGCCATCGACAGCACCATGGCCGGCGAGGCCTTGAACGCCGACCAAGAGAAGGCCGCACGCGACGCCGGCTGGCGCTGAGAATCAGCCCTGCCGGGCTAGCATGACGCAGCCGGCCCAACCTTTGCCTTTGCATGCCCTGGCGAATCTCCGCAAGCCTGCTGCGCTTCAAGCGCTATCTGATTCTCGGCAACCTCGTCATCCTGGCGATGCTCGCTGGGGTCGCATGGCAGGTCGCCTACGCCAGCCACCAGACGCATGAGGCGCGTGCGCGCCAGACCGCGGCCAATCTGGCGCAGACGCTGAGCCAGAGCGTCAGTGCAGGGCTCAAGCTGGTGGACAACAGCCTGCAGACGACGCTGAAGCGGCTGGACGAGTTGCTGAGCAAGGGGCCGGCAGACCTGCGGGAGCTGGCGCGCGTTGCCGAGGAGCAGCGCACCCTGGTGCCCACCATCGATGCGCTGCGCGTGACCGACGCCAGCGGCCTGGTGCTCAACCCCGGTGACAGGCCCGGCGTGTCCATGGCCGACCGCGATTACTTCCAGGCCGCCAAGGCCGAGCCGACCAGGACGGTGGTGTCCGAGCCGGTGCGCGGCCGTCTCATCGGCGGCTGGGGCCTGGCCATCGCACGCGCCCGCATGGCAGCGGACGGCAGCTTCCAGGGCGTGGTCTACGCCAGCGTCAAGACGGATCGCTTTCGCGACGACTTCAGGCGCGCCGACGTCGGCCCCCAGGGCGCCGTGACGCTGCGCTCGGGCACGCTGCAGCTGATCGCGCGACATTCACCGCAGGACGTCAACCCCGAGGCCGGCACCGGCACGGCCAGGGTGTCCGACCAGCTGCGCGCCGCGCTGGCGCTGGACCCGAAGCGAGGCAGCTTTGTCACGCGCACGGTGCTGGACGGCATCGAGCGCGTCACCGCCTACGAGGCCGTGCCCGACTACCCCATGCTGCTGCTGGTCGGCCTGGCCACCGACGACTTCTTCACCGCCTGGCGGCGCGAGGTCATGGTGCTGGCCGCGCTGCTGCTGCTGCTGGAGGCCTTGCTGCTGGCCTTCTCTGTCTTCATCTACCGCGCCCAGGCCCGGCAGGTGAAGGAGCGCAGCCGCGTCGAACTGCTGGCCGCCGAACGCGGCGCCCTGCTGGACAACGAGCTGGTGGCGATGGTGAGGATGCGCGACCGCCAGGAGACCTGGCACAACGCCGCCCTGGCCCTGCTGTTCGGCTACGCGCCCGGCGAGCTGAGCGGCCAGCCCGCGCGCCTGCTCTATCTCGACGACGAGTCTTTTGCTCTGGTCGGCCGCTCCTACCAGCAGTTGGAGGCCCTGCGCAGCTACCGCACCCAGCTGCGCATGCGGCGCAAGGACGGCAGCGCGATCTGGATCGACCTCAGCGGCACGGCCCTGCCCGATGGGGAGTCGCTGTGGCTGATGCTGGACATCACGGCCCTCAAGCAAAGCGAAGAGCAGGCCCGCCACCAAGCCTTCCACGACCTGCTGACCGGCCTGCCCAACCGCCATCTGCTGCAGGAGAGCCTGGCCCTGCTGCTGCGCGATGCCGAGCGCAACGAGCGCTGGCTGGCCGTCTGCTATCTGGACCTGGACGGTTTCAAGGCCGTCAACGACAACCAGGGCCACGACGCCGGTGACGCGGTGCTGCGCGCCACCGCCGAGCGCCTGCTCGCCAATGTGCGCATCAACGACGTGGTGGCACGCATAGGCGGCGACGAGTTCGTGCTGGTGCTCAACCAGCTCAGCGGGCTCGCCGACGAGAGGCATGCGCTGAACCGGCTGCTGGACGCCTTCGAGGCGCCGTTTGCGCTGCCGAACGGCGGCTCGGCCCGGATCGGCATCAGCATCGGCGTGGCCATGTATCCGCGCCATGGCAGGGACGCCCACACGCTGATCACCCGTGCCGACCAGGCCATGCTGGCCGGCAAGCGCGCCGGCAAGGGCCGCTGGGTGATGGCCGAGGACGCGGACCCGCCGCCCTAGAGCACCGCCGTGAAGTGCTCCATGCTCGGCGGGCTGGCGAAGAAGCTGCCGATGTGAGCGCGCCAGACGGCGAACAGCGGCCCGTTGCGGAAGCCCTGCATATGGTCTTCCAGCGTCTGCCATTCGACCAGCAGCACATAGCGCTCGGGCGACTCCAGGCCGCGCTGCACGCTGGCGCGGATGAAGCCCGGCGACTGCGACAGCGCCTCGGCGATGCCCAGCTGCAGCGCGGTTTCAAAGGCGGCCTGCTGGCCGGGCAGGATGCGGAAGTCGGCGATTTCGAGAATCATGGTCTGAACTCTGCCATGTCTGCCATGCCCCGCGCGTTCAGGCCGACTTGTGGTCTTGCATCAGACCGACCGCCAGCCCCAGCGGGTCCAGCATCACGGCCATCACGTCGCCATCCGGCAGCGCCGTGACGGGCACGATGACCGTGGCGCCCTGGGCCGTGGCGGTAGACAGCGTCGCCGCGACGTCGGGCACGCTGACGAAAACCTGCACGCTGCTGGGCGCACCGGGCGGCGCGGGCCAGATGCCGCCGGGGATGCCGCCCGGCGCGGCCGGGATCTCGCGATAGCCCATGGCGTTGTGGGCCGTGATGGCCCAGCCGAACACGCGCCCGTAGAACTGCGCCGCGCGCTCGGGGTCGGGCGTGACGATCTGCCAGTGAGTGACGGGTGCATTCATCGTTGAGTCTCCTGGAGGGGGGATTGAAGTTGCCAGTGGCCCCGGCTGCGCATGACGAGCACGCGGTCGACCAGCAGGCGCTGCAGCGCGACGTTGACGGCGTCCAGCGGCAGGCCGGTCATGGCGGCCAGCCAGCGGGAATCGGGGCGGAAATCGCGCCGCGTGATGGCGCGGCAGACGCCGCGGCGGGCCTCGGCGAGGCCGAGCTGCGCGATCTCGTCGTCGGCCAGCCCGAGGCGCCGGCCCAGGCGCTGCACGCAGCGGCCGGTGGCGACGGTGCGGCCGGCCAGCAGGCGCGTCAGCGTGGCGTGGTGCACGCCCAGCGACTGCGCAAGCGCCCGCAGCGAATAGGCCGGATTGACGGCGCGGCGGCGGGCCAGGGTGTCGGCGAGCAGGGTGTGCAGGACCATGGCGCCCAGCTTAAGCGCGGGCCTCGCCGGCCTCGCGCAGAAACTGGTGCGATCCCCCGGTCAGGGCGCCTTGTCGGGCTCGGGGATGCGGCTGATCTGCACGCTGACGATCTTCCAGGCGCCGCCGCGCTTCACGTAGATGTCGATGTAGCGGTAGTGGCTCTTGAAGGCCTGGCCCTCGTAGCTGCCCGTCATGCGCGTGCGGCCACTGAGCAGGGCCGTGTCGCCGTAGACGCGCACCTCGAAGTCTTCGACGGTGTAGGGGTCGATGACGAGGTCGGGCGAGACCAGGCCCTCGACAAAGCTGGCCTTGGTCTCGATGTTGCCGCGGCCATCGATCTGGCGGAAGTCCGCGGCCATGTTCGCCTCGATGGCAGCGCGGTCCTTCTTGATGATGGCCTGGTCCCAGGCGTCGGACTGGGCCTTGAGTTGAGCCAGCAACTTGGGGGGCGGCGCGGCATGAGCGAAGGCAGCCGTCGCCAGCATCAACGCCGCCAGGGCGACACGGCGCGTGCTCATGGCTTGAGGCTGCGCCAGATCAGGCTGGTGATCAACTCGCGTGCGGCCTCGAAGTCGGCATCGTCCAGCGCCGGCTTGCCCATGTAGAGGGAAAACTGCGGCCCGAGGTCGGCATAGGCCTGGGTGGACGACCAGATCAGGAACATCAGATGGGTGAAGTCGACACGCCGGATCAAGCCTTCATCGGCCCAGCCCTCGAAGCGCTCGACGTCGGCATGCAGCAGCGGCATGACCTGGGCCTTCAGCACGTCCTGGTAGCGCGGCGCGCCGGCCATGATCTCGCGCGTGAAAACGGCGTTGCCGCTGGCCCGATCCCGGCTGAAACGTAGTTTTGCCGACACATAGGCCTGGATGGCGCCCTCGGGTTCGTCGGCCTCGGTGATGGCGTTCATATTGGCCATCCACTCGCCCATGACGCTGTCCAGCACGGCGCGGTAGAGGTCCTCCTTGCTGGGCCAGTGGTAGAGCAGGTTCTGGCGGGACAGATCGAGCACGGCCGCGATGCTGTCGAGGCTGACGCCTTCAAAACCAAAGCGGGCGAACTGGCGTTCGGCCTCGGCAAGGATGGCCTCCTGCTTGCGCAGGGTGGCGGCGCGCGGGGTGCGCGTCACGGTCGCGGTGTCGGTCATGGCGCGCATTTTGACGGGGCGCACCAAGCCGGCCCTGCGGGTTTTTACGCTTCGGTCAAGTTTTACAGGGTAGTAATGTTTGCCTGTTTTCGCCTGGGAGATTCCCGTGGACCTTGCCGACTTGAAATCCGGGCGCCTGACGCCCGATGAGTACGCCAGCAACTTTGCCGACGCCCATCCGCCGCTGAACCGCACGCAGGCGCTGATCGAGGCCGAGCGCTGCTACTACTGTTACGACGCGCCCTGCCAGACGGCCTGCCCCACGGGCATCGACATCCCGAGCTTCATCCAGCGGGTGGCGCAGGACAATGTGCGCGGCGCGGCTGAGGCCATCCTGACGGCCAACCCGCTGGGCGGCATGTGCGCCCGCGTCTGCCCGACCGAGGTGCTGTGCGAGCAGGCCTGCGTGCGCAACACCAACGAAAGCAAGCCGGTCGAGATCGGCATGCTGCAGCGCTATGCGGTAGAGGGTCACTTCGCCAATCCCGGAGCCAAGCCGCTGTTCGAGCGCGGCATGCCGACGGGCCGCCGCATTGCCGTCGTCGGTGCCGGCCCGGCCGGCCTGGCTGCGGCGCACGGCCTGGCCTGGCGCGGCCACGACGTGGTGCTGTTCGACGCGGCGCCCAAGCTCGGCGGCCTGAACGAATACGGCTTGGCCAGCTACAAGGTCGCCGGCGGCTTTGCGCAGAAGGAGATCGACTGGCTGCTGAGCATTGGCGGCGTCACGCCCAAGCTGAACTGTCGACTCGGCCGCGACATCACCCTCGACGGCCTGCTGGCTGAGTACGACGCCGTCTTCCTCGGCCTGGGCCTGGCCGGCGTCAACGCACTGGGCATTGCCGAGCCGCAGGTCACCGGCCTGCGCGACGCCGTCGACTTCATCGCCGAACTGCGCCAGAGCGCACCGGAGATCGTCACCGTGGGCCGCAAGGTCGTCGTCATCGGCGGCGGCATGACGGCCGTGGATGCCGCCGTGCAGAGCCGGCTGCTGGGCGCCGAGCAGGTGACCATGGTCTACCGCCGCGGGCCCGACGGCCTGTCGGCCTCCGAGCACGAGCAGCACTGGGCTCAAACCAACGGCGTGGCCATCCGCTGCTGGGCGCGGCCCCTGTCCGTCGAGGCGGCAGGCGGCGCGCTGCGCGGCATGCGCTTCGCGGCCACCCAGCTCGAAGGCGGCAAGCTGGTCGACACCGGCGAGCAGTTCTTCATCGAGGCCGACATGGTGCTGCGCGCCATCGGCCAGACCTATGAGGCGGCCCCCGCGGGCGCCGGCATCGAACTGCAATCCGGCCGCATCAAGACCGACGCCGATGGCCAGACCAGCCTGGCCCGCGTCTGGGCCGGTGGCGACTGCCGCGCCGGCGGCAGAGACCTGACCGTGGAAGCCGTCGAACACGGCAAGCGCGCCGCCGTCAGCATCGACCGCGCCCTGGGCCTGAGCACCGCCCGTCACATGGACAAGGAGGCCTCGAATGGCTGACCTGAGCACCGACTTCCTGGGCATCAAGAGCCCGAATCCCTTCTGGCTCGCTTCGGCGCCGCCGACCGACAAGGAGATCAATGTCCGCCGCGCCTTCGAGGCCGGCTGGGGCGGCGTGGTCTGGAAGACGTTGGGTGAGGACCCACCGGTCGTCAACGTCAACGGCCCGCGCTACGCCACGCTGTGGAGCCAGGACCGCCGTGTCATCGGCTTCAACAACATCGAGCTGATCTCCGACCGGCCGCTGCAGACCAACCTGGACGAAATCAAGCGCGTGAAGCGCGACTTCCCCGACCGGGCCATGATCGTGTCGCTGATGGTGCCGGTGAACGAGGCGAGCTGGAAGGCCATCCTCGAGCGCGTGGCCGACACCGGTGCCGACGGCGTGGAGCTGAACTTCGGCTGCCCGCATGGCATGAGCGAGCGTGGCATGGGCTCGGCCGTCGGCCAGGTGCCGGAGTACATCCAGCAGGTCACCGAGTGGTGCAAGAAGCACACGAGGATGCCCGTCATCGTGAAGCTGACGCCCAACATCACCGATGTGCGCTTCCCGGCGCGCGCTGCGCATGCCGGCGGCGCCGATGCGGTCAGCCTCATCAACACCATCAACTCGGTCATGGGTGTGGACCTGGACCGCATGACCATGAGCCCGGTCACCGACGGCCTGGGTTCGCACGGCGGCTACTGCGGCCAGGCCGTGAAGCCGATCGCACTGAACATGGTGGCCGAGATCGCCCGCGACCCGACCACGGCCGGTTTGCCCATCAGCGGCATCGGCGGCATCACCACCTGGCGCGACGCGGCCGAGTTCATCGCCATGGGCTGCGGCACGGTGCAGGTCTGCACGGCCGCCATGGTCTATGGCTTCAAGATCGTGCAGGACATGTGCTCGGGCCTGAACACCTTCATGGACGAGAAGGGCTACAAGAGCATCGCCGACTTCCAGGGCCGCGCCGTGCCCACCGTGAAGAACTGGAACCAGCTCAACCTGAACTACGTCGAGAAGGCCGTCATCGACCAGGACAGCTGCATCAAGTGCGGGCGCTGCCACGTCGTCTGCGAGGACACCTCCCACCAGGCCATCTTCGCGACCAAGAACGGCCAGCGCCACTTCGAGGTCAACGACGCCGAATGCGTCGGTTGCAATCTCTGCGTGTCGATCTGTCCCGTCCCTGGCACCATCACGATGCGCAAGCTGGAAGCCGGCGAGACGGACGCCCGTACCGGCCGCGTCATCGACGGCAGCTATGCCAACTGGACCACGCACCCGAACAACCCCATGCGTTCGGGCTGCGCCTGAAGGAATTGAAATGAGCAGTCACTACGAAGTTGCACACTGGATCAACGGGGCCATCAACCGCGGCAATGGCGACCGGCAGCAGGACATCTACAACCCCGCCACCGGCGCGGTGCAAGGCAAGCTGCTGCTGGGCAGCGTCGCCGACCTGGACGCCGCCGTGGCCAGCGCCACCAAGGCCGCCAAGGCCTGGGCCCAGACACCGGCCCTGGCCCGCTCGCGCGTGCTGTTCAAGTTCCTGTCCATCGTGCAGGACAAGCGCGAGGAGCTGGCCCGCGCGCTGGTACGCGAGCACGGCAAGACCCTGCCCGACGCGCTGGGCGAAGTGGCCCGCGGCATCGAGAACATCGAGTTCGCGACTGCCATGCCGCAACTGCTGAAGGGCGAGTACACCGAGCAGATCGCTCGGGGCCTGGACGCCTGGAGCGTGCGTCAGCCGCTGGGCGTCGTGGCCGGCATCACGCCGTTCAACTTCCCGGCCATGGTGCCCATGTGGATGTATCCGCTGGCCATCGGCTGCGGCAATGCCTTCATCCTGAAGCCCAGCGAGCGCGACCCGTCGGCGTCGCTGCTGATGGCGCAATGGTTGAAGGACGCCGGTCTGCCCGACGGCGTGTTCAGCGTCATCCAGGGCGACAAGGACATCGTCGACGCCATCCTGGCCCACCCCGGCATCGCGGCCGTCAGCTTCGTCGGCTCCACGCCCGTGGCCGAACACATCTACAAGGTCGGCTCGGCCCACGGCAAGCGCGTGCAGGCCCTGGGCGGCGCCAAGAACCACATGGTCGTCATGCCCGACGCCGACCTCGAACAGGCCGTGGACGCACTGATGGGCGCGGCCTATGGCTCGGCCGGCGAGCGCTGCATGGCGATCTCGGTGGCCGTGGCCGTGGGCGATGCAGCGGATGCGCTGGTGGCCGCACTCGCGCCCAAGGTCGCCGCACTGAAGATCGGCGAGGGATTTGGTGCCGGCATGGAGATGGGGCCGCTGATCACGCGCGCCTCGCAGCAGCGCGTCGAGAAGCTGATCGGCGAAGGCGTGGCGGCCGGCGCCAAGGCCGTCGTCGATGGCCGTGGCCATCGCGTGGCCGGGTTTGAAGACGGCTTCTTCGTCGGCGGCACGCTGCTGGACGGCGTGTCGGCCGACATGAGCTGCTACACCGAGGAAATCTTCGGGCCGGTGCTCTGCGTCGTGCGCGTGCCCAACCTGGCCGCCGCGCTCGCGCTGATCGAGGCCAATGAGTACGCCAATGGCGTGGCCATCTTCACCCGCGACGGCCATGTGGCGCGCGAGTTCGTGCACCACATCCAGGTCGGCATGGTGGGCGTCAACGTGCCGCTGCCGGTGCCCATGGCCTTCAACAGCTTTGGCGGCTGGAAGCGCAGCCTGTTCGGCGACCATCACGCCTACGGCCCCGAGGCGGTGCGCTTCTATACCAAGCACAAGGCCGTCATGCAGCGCTGGCCGGACAGCCTGCCCAAGGGCCCGCAATTTGCTTTCCCGCAGAACACCTGAACCGCAAGGACGCTGCCCATGACCGACCCCACGCTGAGCAATCCGGACCTGATCCCGACGACCGCTGCCCAGCGGACCTGGCGCTGGTACCACTTTGCGGCGCTGTGGGTGGGCATGGTCATGTGCATCCCGGCTTACACACTGGCGGCCAGCCTCATCGAGTCGGGCATGAGCTGGAGCCAGGCCGTCGGCACGGTCTTCCTGGGCAACCTCATCGTGCTGGTGCCCATGCTGCTGATCGGCCATGCTGGCGCCAAATACGGCATCCCGTATGCGGTGCTGGCGCGGGCCTCCTTCGGCACCCAGGGCGCGCGGCTGCCGGCCCTGCTGCGGGCGCTGGTGGCCTGCGGCTGGTACGGCATCCAGACCTGGTTCGGCGGCCAGATGATCTACACGCTGGCCGGCGTGCTGATCGGCCATCCGCTGACCGGTGATCCGCTGCCGGGCCTGGGCATCAACCCGGCGCAGCTCGGCTGCTTCCTGCTGTTCTGGGCGCTGCAGTTCTGGTTCGTCGTGCACGGCATCGAGGCCATCCGCAAGCTCGAGACCTACACGGCACCGATCAAGATCGTCATCTGCTTCGTGCTGCTGTGGTGGGCCTGGGACAAGGCCGGCGGCTTCGGGCCCATCCTCGACCAGCCCTCGGCGTTCGTGGAAGGCGGCAAGAAGGCCGGCGAGTTCTCTGCCGTGTTCTGGCCCTCGCTGACCGCCATGGTCGGCTTCTGGGCGACGTTGGCGCTGAACATCCCCGACTTCACGCGCTTTGCCAAGACGCAACGCGACCAGCTCATCGGCCAGGCCATCGGCCTGCCGCTGCCCATGGGCCTGCTGGCGGCGCTGGCCGTGTTCGTCACCTCGGCCACCGTCGTCATCTACGGCAAGGCGCTGTGGGACCCGGTGGACGTGGCCAGCCGCATGACGGGTGCCGCCGTGCTGATCGCCCTCATCGTGCTGCTGATCGACACCGTCAGCGTCAACCTCGCAGCCAACCTCGTCGGCCCGGCCTATGACTTCTCGGCGCTGGCGCCGGGCAAGATCAGCTACAAGACCGGCGGCATGCTGACGGCCGGCATCGCCATCGTCATGATGCCGTGGAAGATCCTGGCCTCGACCGAGGGCTATATCTTCACGTGGCTGATCGGCTATTCGGCGCTGCTGGGGCCGGTCGCCGGCATCCTCATCGTCGACTACTACGTGCTGCGCAAGACCGAGTTGTCGGTGGATGAGCTCTACCGCGAAGGCGGCCGCTACAGCTACCGCGGTGGCTGGAACATCGCCGCCGTCATCGCCTTCGCCGTCGGCGTCGCGCCCAACATCCCCGGCTTCCTGAACGCCGCCTTCCCGGCCGCCTTCCCCGAGGTCGGCGCGGCCTTCAAGGCCATCTACACGTACGCCTGGTTTGCCGGTCTTGCCCTTGCCGCCATCGTCTATGGCGCACTGATGGCCGGCAAGACCCAACCCCAACCGCTCACGAGGAGCGCGACATGACTTCCCTGTTGATCCGCGGCGCCGTCGTCGTCAATGCCGATGCCGAATCCCGCACCGATGTGCTCTGTGTCGACGGCCGCATCGCCGCGATGGGCGAGCGCGCCGTCACCGAAGCGCCCGCCGGCACGACGACGCTGGACGGCACCGGCCAGTACCTCATTCCCGGCGGCATCGACCCGCACACGCATATGCAGCTGCCCTTCATGGGCACGGTCACGCAGGACGACTTCTTCAGCGGCACGGCGGCGGGCCTGGCGGGCGGCACGACGTCCATCATCGACTTCGTCATCCCCAACCCGCAGCAACCGCTGATGGACGCCTACCGGCAGTGGCGCGGCTGGGCCGAGAAGAGCGCGTCCGACTACGCCTTCCACGTCGCCGTGACCTGGTGGAGCGAGCAGGTGCATGCCGACATGGGCACGCTGGTGCGCGAGGAAGGCGTCAACAGCTTCAAGCACTTCATGGCCTACAAGAACGCCATCATGTGCGACGACGAGACGCTGGTGAACAGCTTCAAGCGTGCCCTCGAACTCGGCGCCATGCCAACCGTGCACGCCGAGAACGGCGAGCTGGTCTACCTGCTGCAGGCCGAGGTCGCCAAGATGGGCATCACCGGCCCCGAGGGTCATCCGCTGAGCCGCCCGCCGATGGTAGAAGGCGAGGCCGCCAACCGCGCCATCGCGATTGCCGATGTGCTGGGCGTGCCCATCTACATCGTGCACGTCAGCTGCATCGAGAGCGCCGAGGCGATCGCCCGTGCGCGCGCCCGCGGCCAGCGCGTCTACGGCGAGGTGCTGGCCGGCCATCTGCTGATCGACGACAGCGTCTACCGCGATCCGGATTTCGCCAAGGCCGCCGCCTATGTGATGAGCCCGCCCTTCCGGCCCAAGATCCACCAGGAGTTCCTGTGGCGCGGCCTGCAGAGCGGCCAGCTGCACACGACGGCGACCGACCACTGCACCTTCTGCGCCAGCCAGAAGGCCGCCGGCATCGACAACTTCGCCAAGATCCCCAACGGCTGCGGTGGCGTCGAGGAGCGCATGGCGGTGCTGTGGGACGCTGGTGTCAATTCCGGCCGCCTGACGCCCAGCGAGTTCGTCGCCATCACGTCTTCCAACGCGGCCAAGCTCTTCAATATGTACCCGCGCAAGGGCGTCATCGCTGAAGGGTCGGACGCCGACCTCGTGCTGTGGGACCCGGCCGGCATCAAGACGCTGAGCGCCAAGACGCAGTTCTCCAGGAACGACTTCAACATCTTCGAGGGCCGCACCGTGCGCGGCATTGCCAGCCACACGATCGCGCAAGGCCGCCTCGTGTTCGCCCGCGGCGAGCTGCGCGCCGAGCAAGGCAAGGGCCGCTATCTGAAGCGCCCGCCGTTCGGCCCGCAGTTCGATGCCGCGGCCAAGCGCGCCCACGACCTGGCTCCTACCGCCGTCGCTCGATGAAAATGAAGCCCCCACGCTCGCTTCGCTCTCTGCCCCCCGAGGGGGCGCGTCAGCGCCTTCGGGCGGCCGGGCGCCGCTGACATGCAAACCGTCATCCCCCAGCTGCGCATGACGGACGCGGCGCGCACGCAAGCCTTCTACATCGACCAGCTGGGTTTCAGCATCGACTGGCAGCACCAGTTCGAACCCGGCCTGCCGCTGTTCCTGCAGCTCACGCGCGCAGGCCAGACGATCTTCCTGACCGGCCACGCCGGCGACTGCGCGCCCGGTGGCGCCGTCTATTTCTGGGTGCCCGACGCCGACGCCGTCTACGCCGCCTTCACGGCCAAAGGCGTGAAGCCGGTCAAGCCCATTGAAGACATGCCCTGGGGCGTGCGCGAGTTCCTGCTCGTCGACCCCGACCACAACAAACTGCGCTTCGGCACGAAGCTCTAGGAGTCCACGATGGACATGCCCACCAAGACAGACATCACGAAGCTGCGCGTCAACGGCCAGCGCCTCTGGGACTCGCTGATGGAGCTGGCGCAGATCGGCGCCACCGAGAAGGGCGGCGTCTGCCGCCTGACGCTGACCGACCTCGACAAGCAGGGCCGCGACCTCGTCACGCGCTGGGCGCGCGAGGCCGGCATGACGGTCACCATCGACCAGATCGGCAACGGCTTCATGCGCCGCGCGGGCCGCAACAACAGCTTGGCCCCCATCATGACCGGCAGCCATATCGACACCCAGCCCACCGGCGGCAAGTTCGACGGCAACTACGGCGTGCTGGCCGGCATCGAGGTCGTGCGCACGCTGAACGACCACGGCATCGAGACCGAGGCGCCCATCGAGGTCGCCTTCTGGACCAATGAAGAAGGCTCGCGCTTCGTGCCCGTCATGATGGGCTCGGGCGTGTTCGCCAAGGCCTTCACGCTGGAGCATGCCTACGCCGCGACGGACACCGAAGGCAAGACCGTCAAGGGCGAGCTGGAGCGCATCGGCTACGTCGGCAGCCAAGTGCCGGGCGACCACCCCATCGGCGCCTACTTCGAGACCCATATCGAGCAGGGCCCGGTGCTGGAGGATCACGACAAGACCATCGGCGTCGTCACCGGGGTGCTGGGCATCCGCTGGTATGACTGCGTCGTCACCGGCATGGAGGCCCACGCCGGCCCCACGCCCATGGCCCTGCGCAAGGATGCGCTGCAGGTGGCCGCCAAGCTGATGCAAGAAGTGGTCGCCTGCGCCCACCGCCACCCGCCGCATGGCCGCGGCACCGTGGGCATGGTCCAGGTCCACCCCAACAGCCGCAACGTCATCCCCGGCCGCGTCAAGTTCAGCATCGACCTGCGCAACGCGACCGATGCGCTGTGCGAAGCGATGGACGCCGACATCCGCGCCGTGGCTGCCAAGCTCAGCGCCGACAGCGGCCTGCCCATCGAAATCACGCCGGTCAGCGCCTACCCGGCCCAACCCTTCCACGCCGACTGCATCGCTGCGGTTCAGAAGGCCGCCGACACGCTGGGCTACAGCAATATGCGCGCGGTCTCCGGCGCCGGCCACGACGCCGTCTACATGGCCCGCCTGGCCCCGGCTGGCATGATCTTCATCCCCTGCAAGGACGGCATCAGCCACAACGAGATCGAAGACGCCAAGCCCGAGCACATCGAGGCGGGGTGCAATGTGCTGTTGCAGGCCATGCTCGAGCGCGCGGGCTGATCTCGCAGCAAGTCCCGCCCCTATAGTGCGCCGCCATGGCGCCTGCTTCGGCGCCTCGCCCTGCGAGGAGCCGGCTTGATCCGACGTCTGTTGACCACTGTCCTGCTGCTTGCGCAGCTGACGAGCCATGCTGCCGAGCCGCTGGCTCCGGCCTGCGAAGCGCAAGCTGCTGACCGCACCGTCCGCGAGCAGGGCTTCGTGGCCATCAACGGCATCCCGCAGTGGGTGACCATCAGCAGCCAGGACTGCCGCAACCCGGTGCTGCTCTTCATCCACGGCGGCCCCGGCAATCCGATCAGCCCGTTTGCAGACAATCTCTACGGCGGCTGGGCCAAGGACTTCACCCTGGTGCAATGGGACCAACGCGGCGCCGGCCGCACCTATGGCCGCAACCTGCCGGTGCGTGAGCTGGAGCCCGAAGAATTCGCGCGCACGCCGCTGACGCTGGCGCTGATGGCCGCCGATGGCCTCGCGGTGGCCGAGTACCTGCAACAGCGTCTGGGCAAGAACAAGCTCATTCTGACCGGCAGCTCCTGGGGCTCGGCCCTGGCCGCGGAGATGGCGAGTCTCAAGCCCGAGCTTTTCCATGCCTATGTCGGCGTGGCCCAGCTCGTCGGGCCGCCGGATCTGATCGCCAGCCATGCCCTCACGCTGCAACGCGCCCGCGAGCTCGGAGACGAGGCCGCACTGACCACGCTGCAAGCCCTCGGTACGCCCCCCTGGACCAACCCGCGCAGCTTCGGCCAGCTGCGCCGTATCGTGCGCCGCTACGAAGCCCAGCGCAGCGACGCCGGCCCCGACTGGCGCCCCGCGCCCGGCTACGCCAGCCCGCAGGACCTGGCCGCCTACGAGGCGGGCGAGGACTTCTCCTTCCTGAAGTTCGTCGGCTTCAAGGCCGACGGCATGCTCTGGCAGCTGGCACTGAAAGAACAGCGCACGCGTTTCCGGCTGCCGGTCTTCCTCATCCAGGGCGAGCAAGACCTGCTGACCCCGCCGGCCGTGACGCAGGCCTGGTTCGACGGCATCCAGGCGCCGCGCAAGAAGCTGGTGACGGTGCCCCGTGCCGGCCACGACCCGAACGGACCGCTGCTGGAGGCGCAACTCCGCCTGCTGCGCGATGAGGTCATCCCGCTGACGCGCTGAACGCAGGCCGCGCCCTGACGCACCAGGCCTGCACCACGGCCCAGCTCAGCTCGGGCACGATGAACAGCAGCATCACCGGTGCGCCGGTCTGCAGCCAGGCCCACGCCATCCACACGCCGAACAACAGCCGCCCGGCCGCGTCATAGCGGCCGAACTGCACCGTCGGCCCGCGCAACCTCAGCACCGCCCAGACGAGGACGATGCTGCCCATCAGCAGCGCGAACAGGGTCTGCACCGCATCGAAAGCCGGCAGGGGCAGGCCCCCCAGGGCCTGGTTGATGGCGCCGAGCTGGGCGCGATTCAATTCAAAGGTCCAGGGCGTGGCGAAGGGCGCGGTGACGATGAGGTCGTAGAGGGCGCTGAGCCAGACGACGCGCAGGAAACCGGAGTTGCTGAAGGCAGGCATGGCGAGGCATGAAATAGGGACGTGCACACATGCTCGACCTTGGACCACACTCCAAGGTCAAGCTATTTCGGATGCCTCATGCTCATCGGCACCCTCGCCACACTGACCGGCCTGAGCCGCGACAGCCTGCGCTTCTACGAGAAGCGCGGCCTGCTGCAGGCGCGCCGCACCGACAACGGCTACCGCGACTACCCCGCGGAGACCGTGCAATGGCTGGGCTATGTGCGCACGGCCCAGCAACTGGGCTTCACACTGACCGAGATCGCGGCCGACATGCCCTTGCTCGCCCAGGGCGAGGAGGCCGGCCCGGCGCTGCGGGCAGCGCTGGCGCGCAAGCTGGCAGACATCGACGCGCGCATCGCGGCGTTGCAGGGCCTGAGGGCGGAGCTGGCAGTGCGCTTGGCCGAGACGCCTGAGACCGGCGCGAGCTGCCCCTTGCGACCGGCCGCCTGACCGCTCACGCCACCGCGCTGCGCACCGCCTCGCGCACCAGGCCGTCGAGCTTGCCGGTGATCTGCGTCAGCTCGCCCGACACGACGGCGAACTCGCGGCCCGAGTCGCCCGCCCGCGCGGCGACGACCTGCGCGTTGAAGGACACGATGCGGGCGTGTTTGGCGATGGTCTCGATGTCGCCCATGACGGCGGTGAGTTGCTTCTTGGCCGCGGCGGCCTGCTGGCGTGCCAGGTCCTCGTACAGCTGCGTCAGCCGGTTCAGCACCGCCAGCAGCGGTGTGACGCTTTCCACCAGCTCCTCCAGCAGGGCCGCAGCGCTGCGGCCCTCGGTGGCGATGGCATCGAGCGCTCGCTGCGCCAACGCGATGAAGCCGCCGATGCGCTCATCGGCCCGGTCGGGGCCGAAGTAGGCCTGCTCCAGCTCGCCGCCCAGCGCACGCGGCGACAGTTCGCCTTCGGTCAGCGAGCGATGGGCCTCACGGAAGGTCGCCAGCGCATCGTGGGCCGTGGCGAGCGCACCTTCGCGGCCTTGCAAGGCCAGCACCGCGAACAGCACCAGGCGCTGCGATGTGAAACGGCGTCGACCCGACAGGTTGATCAACTTGCCAAACGCCTCGCCTGCCGTTTGTTTGGGCACGGCCCCCGCTTTTCGTGCATCGGGCACTGCACGCTGATGGTGCGACATGACATCCTCCGTGAGCTGGGTCACGACCGGTGCCTCCCGCAATGCGCGTGCCGGTCCTGCCAACCCTAGGGTTAGCACGGGGCGTGCCAGCAAATCCCTGCGTGCGCAGCAGCCAGCGGCCGCCCTCCCATGTCCTGCGAGCATCGCCTTGCCACCCCATCGTGACAGCTCGCTTCATCTGACCAACAGCGACTCAAAATGCCGGGGTGCTCACGCTGCACTCAGCATCGTCATGAAAACATCCTCTGCGCGTTCTCGACCATGTCTTCTATCGGCATTGCTTCTTGCGGCCTGCCTGACTGGCTGCGCCTCGTCCAAGCTGCCTCAGTCCGTAGGTCAGGTATCCCCTTTTGACCGTATCAAGTCTGCACAACTGATTCTGGATGTGCCTGAAACGCTGCCGACCAAGATCACAAGGTTCTCTACCAAAAAAGATCCCGTACCCATCACCTCCGCCGACCGTGCCTATGCACAGCTTCATTCGAGCGCTGTACTCAAGTCATTCGTGAACGATGTTCAGGGCAGGTTCATCGCTCTCGCGATGAGTCAGCAAATACCTTTGCAAGGACCCACGGCCGGTTTGCCAGTGCTTCGCATTCAACCGAACCGAATCGGAACCGGCTGTGACGAACGAGGCTGCGCAACCTATCTCTATGTCCGGGTCGAGGCGCTCTCCACCGCCGGCCAGCTCATCTGGAGCGTTGAATCGAGCGTCAGCAGCGAGCGCAAACCGAACGAATCAGACTTCGACACTTTCGCCACCAGGATTTTCGGCGCCATCAGACGGGACGTTCTTTTTTCCCAATGACTGGCTGGCAGCTCAAGTGCGTAGGCCACTCGAAAGTCGTTCCGTTGCTGTGCGCAGCGTCTCATCCCGCTTCGCAAAGCAGAACCTCACATGCCGCCTCTCCTGCGGCTGCTGGTAGAAGACCGACAGCGGGATGGCCGCGACGCCGATCTCGGTGGTCAGCCATTGGGCGAAGTCCAGCTCGGGCAGATCCGACACGGCGCTGTAGTCCACCGTCTGGAAGTAGGTGCCCTCGCAGGGCAGCAGCTTCAGCGGCGTGGCTGACAACGCCGCGCGGAAGCCGTCGCGCTTGGCCTGGTAGAAGCCGCTCAAGCCCTGCCAGGGTGCCGGGTCGGCGAGATAGGCCGCAATCGCGTGCTGGGTCGGCGTGTGCACGGTGAACACGGTGTACTGGTGCAAACGGCGAAAGGCCGCTGACAGCGCCGGCGGCGCGGCGACAAAGCCGACCTTCCAGCCGGTCACATGGAAGGTCTTGCCGAAGCTGCTGACGAGGAAGCTGCGCTCCCTCAGGGCGGGGTAGCGCGCGACGCTCTCGTGTGGTGCGCCATCGAAGACCATGTGCTCGTAGACCTCGTCGCTGATGACGAAGAGGTCGTGCGCTTCAGCGATCCGCTCCAGCTCGCGCAGGTCCTCGGCGGTCGCGATGCGGCCGCTGGGGTTGTGCGGCGTGTTGATCACCAGCGCCCGCGTGCGCGGCGTGATGGCGGCACGCACCGCCGTCCAGTCGATGCAATAGTCCAGCGTCATCGGCACGCCGACGGGAATGGCACCGGCCAGGCGGATGGCGGGGTCGTAGCTGTCGTAGGCCGGCTCGATGATGATGACCTCATCGCCAGCGCCCACGCAGCTGTGCAGCGCCGTGATCAGCCCCTGCGTGCCGCCGGCTGTGATCGTGATGTCACGGTCAGCGTCATAGGCCGAGCCGTAGAGCGCGTTCAGCTTGGTGGCGATGGCCTGACGCAGCGCCGGCACGCCGGTCATCGGCGGGTACTGGTTGTGGCCGGCGGCCATGGCGTCGGTGACGGCCTGCAGCAGGGCCGGGTCGGCGCCGAAATCCGGGAAGCCCTGGCCGAGATTGACGGCGCCATGCTCGGTGGCCAGCGCCGACATGACGGTGAAGATGGTGGTGCCGGTATTGGGCAGCTTGGTGGGCAGGTCACGCATGGTGGGCGATTTTGCGCGAGCCGGCCCACCCTTCCTCGCTGGCCGCATTTGCTGATGCGGCCAGCGACGTCAGCCGCGCCGCGGCCCGCCCAGCAGCACCCGGCGCGCCGCCAGTCCGATCGGGAAGCCGAACAGGAAGCAATGCGCGGCGATCGCCGCCGCATCCAGCTTGGGTGGCCAGAACGGCGTGTGCAGGGCCGACAGCGGCAGCACGACGTTGTTCATGCCGAAGTAGACAACGAAGCCATAAGCCAGGCCGGCGGCCGTCGCATTGCGCAGCAGGGCCGGCAGCCGCAGGGCCACCACGCAGAAGAGGGCAGCCCAGATCAGTGCGATGCCGTAGTGCAGCGCGACGCCCAGCGCAAAGGTCTCCGGCCCGCCGCCAAAGGCCACCTCGCGGCCGATGAGGCCGGCGGCGACGGTCTGGAAGACACGCAGCTTCATGCCGTAATAGCTCAGCGCGAAAACGAGGTCGCCGGTGCCGGCGAGCAGGCCACCCCAGGCGATGGCCCTGGCTAGAGGATTCATCAGCGGTTTCATGCGGGTGGCCCCTTCAGTTCGACGACATTGCCTTCAGGGTCGCTCAAGTAGATGGAAGGCCCCTCGCCTTCGGCACCATAGCGGCTCTCGGTCTTGCCGCCCTCAACGCCGTGGGCCGTCAGATGCGCGCGGATGGCGTCCCCGTCGAAGGGTTCGACGCGCAGGCAGAAGTGATCCATGTTTCGGCCCTCGACGCCGGGCGCGGCCCCGCCCATGCGGCCGAGCTTGCCGTCCACCGGCACGAGGTCGATCAGCGAATGGCCGGCACGCAGCTGCACGAGGCCGATCTCGTCCTGGCGGCGCTCGACCGAGCAGCCGAGCACGTCGACATAGAAGCGGACCATGGCATCGAGGTTGATGACGCGCAGGACGAGATGGTCAATGCCTTGCAGCTTCAGCATGCGCAGTCTCCTGTTCCGGGGGCGTGAGGATCATGCCGCGCCGCGCCCATGCCGAAAGTGACGACGGGTTTGTCCGGAGTAACGAAAGGGCCTCGCCGCGCTCAATAGGGACATGCAACTTCTGCAGGCCTCCTCCCCATGCGCCCCGACATGAGCTGGCTGACCCGCCTCGGCTTTGTCGCCCCGGCCGCGTCCGCAGCCGGCGATGACGCCGCGCTGCTGGCGCGCGTGGCCGATGGCGACGCCGACGCGCTGGCCCTGGTCTACCGGCGCGAGAGCGGCTCGGTCTACCGCTATGCGCTGGCGCTGGCCGGCGACGAGGCCACGGCGCTGGATGCCGTGCAGGAAGCCTTTGCCCAGTTGCTGCGCGGGCCGCAGTCCTTCAACGCCGGCCGCGGTTCGCTGGGCGCCTATCTCGCCGGCATGGCCCGCCACCAACTGCTGAACCAGTGGCGCGACGCACGTCGTCATGTGCCGCTGGACGACTCCCTCGACGCCGACGAAGGCGCCGAGGCCATGCCGGCCAGCGACACCCGCCTGAACCAGGCTCAACAGCAGGACGGCCTTTGGGCCGCCATCCGCGCCTTGAGCTGGCCGCAGCGCGAAGCCATCGTGCTGGTGGACCTGCAGGAGCGCAGCTACGAGGACGCCGCCGGGATTGC
Source organism: Roseateles sp. P1_C1_2 (assembly GCF_056406535.1). Lineage (NCBI taxonomy): Bacteria > Pseudomonadati > Pseudomonadota > Betaproteobacteria > Burkholderiales > Sphaerotilaceae > Roseateles > Roseateles sp. P1_C1_2. Next base: position 81,530 of record NZ_JBFUAB010000004.1, on the reverse strand, counting down.
CGGCGTCAGCGTGGACACCTTGCGCACCCGCCTGCACCGCGCCCGGCAGCGCCTGGCCGATCTGCTCGCCGTGGGAGAAAAGCCATGAGCCCCAACGACACCCCCGACTGGCTGCTGCCCGCCCGCGGCGAGTTCGCACGGCTCCAACCCGGCGCCGACCAAGACGCTGCGCTATTGGCCCGCCTGACCGACCAGCAACGCGTGCTGCGCGCCCGACGCCGGGTAGCCGAGACGGCCGAGGCCCACGAGCCCCGCTGGCTGCGCCGCCTGGCCTGGGGCAGTGGGGCGCTGGGCGCCACGGCCGCCGTGCTGCTGAGCGCCATGCTGCTGCTGGACCCGCCCGGCACCCAGACCGCGCAGGCGGCGCCTGCTGGCAGCGGCTTCATCCCGCTGGTGCCGGAGGGTGAGTTCCGCGCGGCGCTGGCGGCCAGCCGCAATGCCGCCGTGTGGCTGCAACCCGCCGAGCTGCCGCGCGAGCGCCTGGCGCTGCTGGGCCTGCCCTTCGATGCCGCGTGCGCCGACGAGACGGTGCGCGCCGAGCTGATGTTGAACCCGAGCGGCCAGGTGCTGGCCGTGCGGATCCTGAATTGACCTGGAGAACGACATGAAGACGCCCCTCACCGCCCTGACGCTGATCGCCATGGCCGCTTCGGCCACCGCGCTGGAAGCTGACCGCCTGCAAGCGCGGGACATCGAACGCGAAGTCGAGCGCAGCGTGCAGCTGGCCCTGTCCGACCTGCCCGTGCGCATCGCCATGGGCGACCAGGCCCTGGCCTTTGCCGGCCGCGAGCTGGAGGGCGAGCGCGTCGTGCGTGGTGCGCCCTACTGCGCGACGGCCGTGCACGAGAACGTGCAGACGCTGGGCGACGGCAACCGCATCGTGCGCAAGCAGCTGAGCCAGCTCTGCCGAGACGGCGAGGGTCGCACGCGCCGGGAAGTCCAGCGCGAGGGTGGCCCCAAGGTCGTCTACCTGAACGACCCGGTGGCCAAGGAGAGCTGGGTCATCTACCCGGACCAGAAGCGCGTGCAACGACTGCGCGGCTCCATGGTCTGGGCACCGGGCGCCGACGCGGCCGCGCACGCCGCCTGGGAGGCGTCGATGCAGGACTGGGGCGAGCGCATGAAGGAGCAAGCGGCGCGCTGGAAGGAATGGGGTGGTCGCGTGGCCGAGCGCGCCCGCAGCGTGGATGCCGAGCGCGTCCGCGGCCGCGCGATGGCCGGCGAGCCGGGCATCGTCATCGAGCAGGAACTGGTGGCGCCACCCGCGCCGGGTGCCAGCGCCGTCGAGCGCCGCCGTGAGCTGCGCGTCATCCGAGCCAGCGAACTGCCCGCCATGCCTGCCATGCCCGCCCTGCCCGCACCACCGGCGCCGATGACTCCGCCCACGCCGCCGCTGCCGCCCCTGCCCCTGTTGCAGTTCCCCATGCTGCCGCGCGAGGGCGGCACGACGACCGCGCTGGCACCCAAGGAGATCGACGGCCTGAAGGTCACCGGCGAGCGCACGACGTGGACCATCGAGGCCGGCAAGATCGGCAACGAGAAGCCCATCGTCAGCAGCCGCGAGGTCTGGCGCAGCCCCGAGTTGATGCTGACCGTGCAGAGCCGCGATGCCGACCCGCGCATGGGCGAGCAGAACTACCGGCTGGAGAAGATCAAGCGTGGCGAGCCCGACGCGGCGCTGATGAGGCCGCCGGCCGAATTCAGCGAAGTGCCGAAGCGCAGCGCCAGGCCTTCGACGAATGCCCCGAGCGCGCCCAAGGCGTCCTGACGCGTCATTCGGCCGGCGATCGCACGGCGGCCCGCACGGGTCTTCAGGGCATCGGACATCGTGAGGGCCTGTGCCGCCATACGGCCACCTGTTGTCATGTGTTCCCATGAACAGGGCGGCGGGAAGCCATCCTGAATGTTCAGGACGCAGCCGCCGGCAACGCGTGTGCGCCGTTCTAGCATCGGCCCCTCACAGGAGGCCCTCATGCCCGCACCCGCCACGCCGACGCCCGAAGCCGCATCGCGCGTGCTCACGCCCACCGTGCTGGCCTGGCTGGGCGCCCTCACCGCCGCCGTCGTGCCTCTGGTGCAGTTCATCAACGGCTACTGGCAGAACCAGCTCAAGCAGACCGAGATCGCGCACCAGATCGCGCTGGACTTCGCCAAGCTGGCCATCGCGGACAAGGCGTCACGCGAATACCGGCGCGACACGCTCACGGTGATCGCCTCCATCGAAGGCAATCCGCTGCAGACCTGGGCTCGCGCCGAGCTGCAGGCACGCCGCGGCGAACAGCAAGCCGTCATGGAAGCCCTGCGCAGCCGTCTCGAGGGCCGGCGCTACACGACGCTGGTGGAATGCAAGGCCTATCTCGAGCAGCAGCTCAAGGTGCAGAGCTACTTGGTGGCCGAGACCTTCGACCGCAAGGACATGCGGGACACATTGGGCGCCGCGATCAAGGATGACTACACGAGCGCGGTCGAGCGCGATTGCCGCGATCTCGAGACCGGTACGCGCGCGGCCGTCGTGGTGGCGATTGCGCCCACCACCAAGCTGTCGACCACGCCGTCGACCACCACGGGTCAGGGCGCCGCCACCACGATGCCTGTCGAGGATCGCGCCTGCACCTTGGGCCAGGGCAACCCGCTGAACAAGCTGACGGTGGCCAAGCTGGCTCGCATCTACCCGCGCGCCAGGCCGGCCGACCTCGAGACCTATCTGCCGCTGCTGCGCAAGGGCATGGCCAAGGCGGAGATCAACACCTGCTCGCGGGCCGCGATGTTCCTGGCCCAGATCGGCCGCGAGAGCGACGAGTTGCACTTCACGCAGGAGCTGTCCTCGGGTGCGGCCTACGAAGGCCGCGCGGACCTGGGCAATACCCAGCCGGGCGACGGAGCCCGCTTCAAAGGCCGCGGGCTGCTGCTGCTGACCGGGCGGAGCAACTACCAGCGCTTTGCCGAGGCCCTCGGCAGGCCCGAGCTGATGACCACCCCGGAGCTCATCGCATCCGACCCCGAGCTCGCGCTGGAGACGGCGCTGCAGTACTGGATCCAGGCCAAGCTGAACACCTACAGCGACAGCGACGATATCCGGCTGGTCACGAGGCGCATCAACGGCGGCTACAACGGCCTGGAGCAGCGCAGCGCCTACCTGGCGGCGGCCAAGGCCGCGCTCTGAAACGGCCTCAGGCCGCAGGGCTGGGATGCGGGCGGCCTCAGGCCGCAGGGCTCGGATGCGACGGCCTCAGGCCGCCGCGAGCATCTGGCTGAAGAACTTCTCGCCGCTGACGCGCGGCTTGTAGGCCGACACGGCCTTGGCGATGGCTGCGATGTGGTCGGGCGTCGTGCCGCAGCAGCCGCCGGCGATGTTCAGGAAGCCGGCCTGGGCGAACTCGCCCACCAGGCGCGCCGTCACGTCCGGCGTCTCGTCGAAGCCGGTGTCGCTCATGGGGTTGGGCAGGCCGGCGTTGGGGTAGCAGCTGACGGCCACGTCGCCCGCCACCTTGGCCAGTTCCTCGATATAGGGCCGCATCAGCGTCGCGCCCAGCGCGCAGTTCAGGCCGATGGCGATGGGGCGGGCGTGGCGCACCGAGTGCCAGAAGGCGGTCACGGTCTGGCCGGACAGGATGCGGCCGGACGCGTCGGTCACCGTGCCCGAGATGATGACGGGCAGGCGCTCGCCGGTGTCTTCCATCAGCTCGTCGAGCGCGAAGATGGCGGCCTTGGCATTCAGCGTGTCGAAGATGGTCTCGACGAGGAAGAGGTCGCAGCCCCCCTCCAGCAGGCCCTTGGCCTGCTCGTAATAGGCGGCGCGCAGGGTGTCGAAGTCGACATTGCGGGCGCCGGGGTCGTTGACGTCCGGGCTGATGGAGGCGGTGCGCGGCGTCGGGCCGAGGGCACCCGCCACGTAGCGGGGCTTGTCGGGCGTCGAGTATTTGTCGCAGGCGGCGCGGGCCAGCTTGGCAGCCTCGACATTCATCTCGTAGGCCAACTCGGCGAGGTCGTAGTCCTCCTGGGCCACGGTGGTGGCGCCGAAGGTGTTGGTCTCGATGAGGTCGGCACCGGCGGCGAGGTATTGCTCGTGGATTTCAAGCAGCACATCGGGCCGCGTGAACATCAGCATCTCGTTGTTGCCCTTCAGGTCCTTGTGATGGTCCTTGAAGCGCTCGCCACGGTAGTCGGCCTCGACCAGCTTGTAGCGCTGGATCATGGTGCCCATCGCGCCATCGAGGACGGCAATGCGTTGCTGGAGCAGGGCCGGCAGGCCTTGGGCACGGGTGTAGGCGATGGACTTCATGATTTCACCATTTTCGCAGCCCCGGCAATGGCCTCGCCCAGTTGGGTGCATGAGGCCTTGCCGCCCAGGTCGGGCGTCTTGGGCGCGGCGGGGTCGGCCAACACGGTTTCGATGGCCGCCATGACGGCGTCGTGGGCGGCGCGGTGGCCCAGGAAGTCCAGCATCATGGCGCCGGCCCAGATCTGGCCGATGGGGTTGGCGATGCCTTTGCCCGCGATGTCCGGCGCCGAGCCGTGCACCGGCTCGAACAGGCTGGGCCATGCGCGCGTCGGGTTCAGGTTGGCCGAGGGCGCGATGGCGATGGTGCCGGTGCAGGCTGGCCCCAGGTCGGACAGGATGTCGCCGAACAGGTTGCTGGCCACCACCACGTCGAAGTGCTGCGGCCGTTGCACGAAGTGGGCGCAGAGGATGTCGATGTGGAACTTGTCGACCGCGACGCCAGGGAACTGCGCGGCCATGGCTTCGACGCGCTCGTCCCAATAGGGCATGGTGATGGCGATGCCATTGCTCTTGGTGGCGGAGGTGAGCTTGGCGCGCGGCCGCGAGGCAGCCAGCTCGAAGGCGAAGCGCAGCACGCGGTCGACGCCAATGCGGCTCATGACCGTCTCCTGGATGACGATCTCGCGCTCGGTGCCGGCGTACATGCGCCCGCCGACGCTGGAGTATTCGCCCTCGGTGTTCTCGCGCACGATCCACATGTCGATGTCGCCGGGCGAGCGGCCTGCGAGCGGCGAGCGCACGCCGGGCAGCAGTCGCGCGGGGCGCAGGTTCACGTACTGGTCGAACTCGCGGCGGAACTTCAGCAGCGAGCCCCAGAGGCTGACGTGATCCGGCACCACGGCCGGCCAGCCGACGGCGCCGAAGAAGATGGCGTCATGGCCGCCGATCTGTTCCTTCCAGTCGTCCGGCATCATCTGGCCATGCTGCTCGTAGTAGCGGCAGTGCGCGAAATCGAACTCGTCGAAGCGCAGCGGCAGGCTGAATCGCTCGGCGACGGCGCGCAGCACGCGCAGGCCTTCGGGCATGACTTCGGTACCGATGCCGTCACCGGCGATCACGGCGATCTTTTGCATAAGGGGCTTTCCTCACCACGGGAATCGGTGCGAGAGGATCTGCGCGGGCGCAGGGCTAGACGTGCGCCGCCGCCCTGGGCTCATGCCCAGGCCAGGCGCGCAACAACGCCATGCGCCCGCGCAGACCCTCTCCCGAAGGGTTGTCACTCAAAAGGCCGCGCGCGGCGTTGCAAAGCCTCGCTGGGGACGACCCCAGCTTCGGCTTCGCGCCTTGCTCGCGGCCTTTTGAGTGGCAACGCATCCGACTCCCGTGGTGAGGAAAGCCCCTAGTCCTCCTTGAAGAAATCTGCCGCCTCGGCCAGCACCACTTCGGGCGCTTGCTCGGCGATGTAGTGGCCGCTGGCGACCGCGCGGCCGCCGACGTTTTCGGCCGCGGCCTGCCAGAGCTTGAGTGGCTCGAAGCAGCGACCCACGACGCCCTCGGCACCCCACAGCACGCGCAGGGGTTGGGTGATGCGGCGGCCCGCATCGCGATCGGCACGGTCGTGATCGAGGTCGATGCCGGCGCTGGCGCGGTAGTCTGCACAGACCCCGGCGGCCGAGCCGGGCCGCGCCATGCAACGCTCGTACTCGGCCCAGGCGCGCTTGTCGAAGAAGGCGCCGCCGCGGCGGCCCATGCCATCGCGCAGATAGGCGGCGGGGTCGGCCTCGATGAGGCGCTCGGGCAGCGGCGCCGGCTGGATCAGGAAGAACCAATGCCAGTAGGCGCGCGCAAACGCCTCGGTGGTGCCCTCGTACATCGCCAGCGTCGGCGCGATGTCCAGCAGCATCAGCCGGGTCACGGCCTGGGGATGATCCAGCGCCAGCCGATGCGCGACCCGCGCGCCGCGGTCGTGCGCCAGCACGGCAAAGCGCTCGTGGCCGAGGGACTGCATCAGCGCGACGGCGTCGAGGGCCATCTCGCGCTTGGCATAGGCCGTGCTGGCTTCGCCGGCGGGCGGACGGTCGCTGTCGCCATAGCCGCGCAGGTCCATCAGCACGACCCGGCGATGCTGGGCGAGCGTCGGCGCGACGCGATGCCACATCGCCATGGTCTGGGGATGGCCATGCAGAAGCAGCAAGGGCGGCCTGCCGGATTCCGACGGGCCGCCCTGGCGGGCAAACAACGTGACGCCGTCACGCTGGATGGTTAGCGGTTGGAAATCGGTCCACATCGTGGACCGATTCTGTCAGGCCGTGCGCAGGAAGTAGAGGTTGGCGCTGCCACGAGCCAGCAGCACGAAGCCGCGCAGGGCCGGGATGTAGCGCAGGCGGTTCTGAACGCCGCTATCGGGTGTCGCCGCGATCTTCGCGCTGCCGGCACCGACGCTCAGCAAGCTCATGTCCCAGACATTGCCATCATTGGGCGTGATAACGTAGACGCGCCCCGCCGCGTCGCCCTGGCCGCTGTAGAACAGGAAGCGATCGTTGTCGGCGTCGTAATCCATGCCGGCATAGCTGGGCTTGTCGGCCAGCCATTGCGTCAGTGCGGCGCTGGGATTGAAGCTGACAGCGATCTGCTGGGCACCCCCGACCGGCGCGCGGCTGGCCACCATGCGCTGCGGGTCAAAGCCCTGGCCGTCGCCCCATTGCAGGCAGAAGACCTGGTTGCGTCGCGGATCGAAGGCCATGGGCCAGCGCACCGCGTCGCCGTTGGCGTTGCTGACGAGGTCGGTCCACTTCTTGTCGACGGGGGACCACTTCTTCAGGCCGACGCTGATGACCTCGCCGGTGGCGCGAATCTGCGCGGAGCCGAAGTAGGCGCCCGTGATGTCAGCCCAGGTGCCAGCCTTGTCCCAGGTGTTGGTATCGAGACTGAAGGCGTCGACCTTGCCGAAGTCCCAGGCGGAGCCATATGACGCGCGGGTACCGAACAACATGACCCGGTTGAGCTGCGGCACGAAATGCGCCGAGCTGTAGACGTGACGCGAAGTCGGCTTGCCGTCGACGTAGTAGGCAACGTTCTGCGCCGTGATCAGGCTGGGCTGCATGCGCACCGTCCAGCTCGGCGTGTCGGCAGCGAGGCTGATGGAGACGACACGGTTGTCCGAAGAGTCGCCATGGCCGCCAGCGGCCGCGATGATGAGCTCGCAGTTGCGATCGTTGACGGCCATGCCGCTGTAGGCATCGATCGCGGCACCGCCGGCACCGGCGGTGTTGGGGATCTCGAACCAGGTGTTCAGCGGCTTGTTGGCGATCCAGGCGGGCTGGTGGAGGGCGGGCGCGACAGCCCAGACCGGCGAGATATTGAAGGCGTCGCGCAGGGCCGGGTAGTTGCTGGCGTTGACCATACGCTGGTAGGCCGCGCTCGCGCCCGTCACGCCGTGTCGGACCGCATAGGCGATCGCCGGCGTCAGATTGCCCCAGGTGGCACGGTCGCCCGGCATGAATTCGGCGGCCAGCTTGCCTTCGAGAACGCCCAACCAGGCCGGCTTGCTGGCGAAGGTGGCCAGGTAGACCGCCGCATCGCTGGGCAGCCAGGGGCCCTTGCCGCCAGCGAAGTCCGGAGACGCCACCGCCGTGATGCTCATCGTGTAGGGCGCTGCATTGACGTACCAGAAGCCCGTGGAAGGCCCCAAGCGCATGATGGCGCTGCGCGCCTTCCAGCGGAAGAAGGCATCCAGCTTGGTGGCATAGGCCGCTGCCACAGGCAGTCCCAGCGACAGTGAGTATCCAAAAGCCGCGGTCACGAAGTCCTGCTGCCAAGGCGCGCCTAGCTGCAGGCCGTTGTCGTAGCCCTCGCCCGGCTGGATCCAGCCATAGGGGTTGTTGGGCTGAGCCACGTAGCGAGCGTGGAAATTGTCGATATTGGTCTGCACGCAGGTGACGAATTCCTGCTTCAGTGCAGAGTCGCTGTCGGGCGTCACGGTCAGGGCCTGCACCAGCGTGCGCCACTGCCAGGCACAGGCGCGTGTCTGCCAGGCGCCATAGCAGCTTTGCACCAGGCCCTGGGAACCGTTGCGCAGAATGTCGTTGTCGCCCTTGGACAGATAGTCCAGCGTCGCTGCGAACTGGACCTGCTCCATGAAATACCAGCGGTCAGTCAGCAGATAGGCCATATAGCCCACCGACGGGCTGTGGGCACAGTCCCAGCCGGGCCCTTTGGTGCCTGTCGGCTTGGGCGTGAACTGGTAGCGGGTGGAGCTGCCGATGTTCGCCACCCCGCTGTTGGATTCGTTCAGCACCAGATTGGGAAACTGTGAGAACCGCAGCGGGCGCTGAGTCTTCTCGTCACGATAGTGGATGGGATAGCGGCCGGCTGCGAAGCCGTTACGCAGCACGGCGGCATAGGTCGTCGAAGACTCGCAGGTCAGATAGAGCGCATCGTGCTGGGGCAGCAGACCGATTGGGTCCTGGTAGCCGGTGGCCGTCATGGCATCACCGTCATAGCTGAAGTTGCATCTGTCCAGCGGCGTGAAGGTTGCCACCAGCGTCTTGGCGCTGGTGGCGGACGGATCGACGCGGGCGCTGTAGGTCGGCACCAGTTCGGTGGCCTGCAGATAGGCCAGGTCGTGGCGCGGCGTCACGGCGGGGTCTTCACCCAGCCAGTAGGACAGCGCCGTGCCGCTGATCAGTGGCGTGCGGCAGTGGTGGGGCAGGTCGATGGCGGCGGAGAAGCGCTGCGTGCCATTGATCTTGAAGGTGTAGGTGGCCGCCTTGTTGATCGGGGCGGCCACTTGCAGATAGCCGTTCTCGATCCACGGCAGCACCTCGACGGCGCCGCCGGCGAACAGGCGCACTTCCAGCCAGGCGGTCAGGTGGGCATCGCTGCCCACAGCCTTTCGGAAGATCCAGGACGACATCTGCGGGCCGCTGACCCAGGCCTGGAAAGGCGCGTCCCAGTCGGCGGCAGCGAAGCTGGCGCTGCCCAGCGCGCCGGCACCGACCTCGGCCGTCAGGCCGGTCTTCTTCAGGTCGGCCAGGCTCAGCGACGTGGCGGCGGCGGCAGCGGCGCTGGCCACCCGGCGCAAGCGCACCGTCTGCAATGTATTGGCGGTCAGGTCGGCGAAGCCTGCCAGCTGGGCAAACTTCAGCGAGCCGTCCGGCCAGGTCGTGCGTGAAATGACCTGCATGGCGCTCAGATTGGAGGCCACGCTGCTGCCAGCCGGGATGTCGCCGCGCTTGAACGCGAAGCCCAGGCAGAAGGGCGCCTTCACCTGATTCTTGGTGCTGATCAGGCTGAACTGCATCGCGCCTGTGGCCAGGCCGAGCGTCGTGACAGCCACCGGGACGGGCGCCGGTGCCGGTGCCGGGGCAGGCGCGGGCGCCGGAACCGGCGCGGGCGTGACGGGCGTGGTGGGCAGCTTGATCACGCCGGCCGCCTCGGCAGTCGGTGCTTCCGCGGCCGCCATGGCTTCTCCGCCTCCACCGCCACAACCGACCAAGGGGATGGAGCCGCTCAGGGCGGCTGAATACTGGAGAAATTTACGACGTTGGGGGTCAGTCATGGCAAAGCAATCCTTAGCAGCGGACGTCGCTGCACTTCGGTACTAGGGGGGTCTCCTAGCGGCGGAGCGGATTCTGACGGCGGCGTCTGAATCGACCGTGGCTAAACGTTACGAACTAGGGATGCTGAAGGGTATAAGTTTGGGTTATGCAACTCGACCTTTGCTGCCCTTGTCGCGGCGGGTCTGGCTCCAAACAATTCCCGCCCGTTCTTCCTCTGAAAAAGCCCTCGTCATGAAGCCCTTGCACGTCGCCCTGCTGACCCTTCTCGCACTGGCCGCAGCGCCCGCCGCACAGGCCCAGGGCAAGCCGCTGATCTACTGTGCCGACGCCAGTCCAGAAGGCTTTGACCCTGGAATGTGGGACAGCGCTAGCACCAACACGGTCAGCGGCCAGATGTTCGACGGTCTGCTCGGCTTCAAACGACCCACGACGGAATTGACTCCCAAGCTCGCCACCAGCTGGGAAATCTCGCCCGACGCGAAGAGCTTCATTTTCAAATTGCGGGAAGGCGTGAAGTTCCACAGCACCCCCTGGTTCAGGCCCACCCGCGACCTCAATGCAGATGATGTCCTGTTCACTTTTCAACGTTTCATCGACCCCAACCACCCGTTCAACAAGGCGTTTCCGGCAAATTTCATCTATCCGCAGAACCTCGGACTGACCAAGCTGATCGAGGGCATCGACAAGATCGACGACCGCACAATTCGTTTCCGGCTCCGGCAACCGAACGTGACATTCGTCGCAAACTTCGCCTTCGCCTGGGCGGGCATCCAGTCCGCCGAGTACGCCGCGCAGTTGCTGAAGGACGGAAAGGCCTCGCAGATCAATGTCCAACCGGTCGGCACGGGGCCCTTCCGCTTCAAAAGTTATGCCAAGGACGACGTGCTGCGTATGGAAGCGCACCCAGATTACTGGGGCGGCAAGCAGCCCACGCCGATGCTGGTCTTCAGCATCAGCCGCGAGCCGAATGTGCGCGTGCAGAAGATCGCCGCCGGCGAATGCCATGTAACAGCGGCCCTGCGTGACGTGGATGTCGCCTCGCTGGCCAACAACCCCAACATCAGCATCGAGAAGATCCAGGCGCTCAACATCTCCTACCTGAGCTTCAACCTGAAGAAGCCGCCTACCGACAAGCGCGAGGTGCGCGAGGCGCTGGACATCGCCGTCGACCGCGACGCGATCTTCAAGGCGCTGTTCCCGCGCGGCGACGCGACGCAGGCCGTCAGTGCCTTCCCGCCCGCCATTCCCGGCTACAACAAGAAGCTGAAGAACGAGTTCGACCCGGCCAAGGCCAAGGCCCTGCTGGCCAAGGCGGGCTTCCCGAACGGCTTCGAGATCGACCTCTGGGCCCTGCCCGTGCAGCGCCCCACCAACCCCAACGGCCAGTTGATGGCCCAGCTCATCCAGCAGGACTGGGCCAAGATCGGCGTCAAGGCCCACATCAAGACCTATGAGTGGGGCGAGTACCTCAAGCGCGCCAACAACGGCGAGCACAACGTCTACATGAGCGGCTGGAGCGGCGAGACCGGCGACGCCGACGACTTCCTGACGCCCAACCTCAGCTGCGCCGCCAACAAGAACGGCATCAAGTTCTGCAACGCCGAGTTCGAGAAGCTCATCGACGAGGCCCGCGCCACACCCGACCCGAAGAAGCGCATCGCGATGTACGAGAAGGCGCAGGAGATCTTCAAGCACGAGCGGCCGTGGATCACGATGGCGCACTCCACCGTCTACATCCCCGTCCGCAAGGACGTGGTGGGTTTCAAGATGGCGCCCAACGGCTCGGTTGACTTCGAAGGGGTGTACCGGAAATGAGCGTCGAGGCCGTCGTGAATTACGGGGCCGAGCGACGGGCCGCCCCTAGCCGGCCCTCACGGCCGGCGGCCGGGCCGTTCGCCCGGCAGTCGGTCGGCCCCCTCGGGGGGCGGATCAGCGTACTCGCTGGGCCGGGGGCCTGAGATGCGCTTGCGGCATATCGAAGTCTTCCACGCCATCATGCAGGCCGGCACCATCAGCGGTGCGGCCCAGTTGCTGCACATCTCCCAGCCGGCCGTGACCAAGGTGCTGCAGCATTGCGAGCTGCAGCTCGGCATGGCCCTCTTCGACCGCGTGCGCGGCAAGCTCTACCCGACGCCTGAGGCGCAGCGCCTCTTCGTCGAGATCGACAAGCTCAACCGCGACCTCGTCGGCATCCGCCGCCTGGCGGCCAACCTGAAGAGCGGCGAAAGCGAGCAGGTGCGCCTGGTGGCCACACCGGCGCTCGCGATGGCCATCGTGCCGGCCGCGATGACGCCCTGGTGCAAGGCCTACCCGAACGCGAGCTGCTCGCTGGCCACCCACCACACACGCGAGATCGTGTCGGCACTGCTGCTGGGCGAGGCCGACCTGGCCCTGTCGCTGCAGGACCCGCGCCACCCCGGCATCAAGGCCGAGGTCATCGCCAGCGGCGCCATGGTTGCCCTCTGCCCATTGAACAGCCCCGAGGCCAAGGGCGAAGGCCCGCTGGGCCTGGCCGACATCCGCACCGAGATCGTCGGCCTGCAGAGCGACGACCCGCTGGCCGGCCTGCTGCACCACGCTGGCGAGGCCCTGGGCCAGCCGCTGGCCAGCCGCATCACCGTGCAGACCTACCAGCTCGCGCGCGCCCTCGTCGAGGCCGGTGTCGGCATGACGCTGGTGGACCCCTTCACCGCCGCCAGCGCCGATGCCAGCAAGGTCCGCGTGCGCCCGCTGTCGCCGGCCGTGCCGGTGCAGCTCTATCTGCTCAGCGCGGCCAGCGCGCCGCTGGGCCAGGCCTCGCGCCGCCTGGTCAAGTTCATCACCGCCGCTGCGCACGAACACCTCTCTCGCCTGCCGTGATTCGCATCGAAGACATCGCCTCGCATGCCGACTTCCGGCGCCTGGCCTCGCTGGCTCATGGCATTGCCGTCGACCTGCGCTACGCCACCGCCGACAACTTCGTCGGCCACTCCGTCTACGCCGGCATCGACTGCGCCTGGCTGCGCCGCGAGGCCGCCGATGCGCTGGAACAGGCGGCCGCCTGGCTGCACGAACGCCGCCCGGGCTACCGCCTGCTCGTGCTGGACGCGCTGCGCCCCCAACGCGTCCAGCAGCGCCTGTGGGACGAACTGCAGGGCACGCCGCTGACCATGTACCTCGCCCACCCCGAGCGCGGCTCCATCCACAGCTTCGGCATGGCGGTGGACCTGACCCTGCTCGACCCCGCCGGCCGCGAGGTCGACATGGGCAGCGGCTTCGACGAGATGACGCTGGCCAGCCACCCCGACCACGAGGCCGAGCACCTGGCCCTCGGCGCACTGAAGCCCGAGCACCTCGTCGAGCGCGGCTGGCTGCGCGCGGCCATGCGTGAAGCGGGCTTTCACGGCATCACCACCGAGTGGTGGCACTTCGACTTTGGCGACCGCGTGGCGGTCAGGCGCGATCTGCCGCGGGTGGTTTGACGCCGTTCAGGCCGCACCCCCGACGAAGCGCAAGGCCTCGCGGGCCATCGACCGGCACTCGTCCGGCGCGCAACGGTCGACCGTCAGCCACTCCTTCATCAGCCGCCCATGTCCGGGGTCGAAGCGCCTGCCGACGCCGCGCGCCTCGAGCTCGTCCACGCGCTGGCGCGGCAGCTTGAACACCAGCGCTCCCGTGGCCGACACCATCGCAAAGATCTTGCCGTTGACCTGCAGCGCGGACGACCCGAAGCCCTTCTTGCCGCGTTGCCCGAGGCTCACGCCGGGCTCGCCCGACAGGTCGACCACGAGGGCGGCAAACTGGGTCTCGGCATCGGTCAGGGGCACGGCTCGTTCCTTCAGGTCGGCAAGGTGGCATCCAGCGGCTTCTGCATGAAGACGCTCAGCGGATCATCCGCGTAGCTGCCGAACGGCCCGCGGCGCTCATAGCCGCAGGCGGCATAGAAGGCGAGGGCTTCGGGCTGGTAGGGGCCTGTCTCCAGCGTGAAGCGCCGGCAGCCCCTGGCCACCGCCGCGGCCTCCAACAGTTCGAGCAGTTGCCGAGCCACACCGTGGCCGCGAGCGCGCGGGCTGACGAACATGCGCTTGAGTTCGCCGAAATCCGGGCCCAGCACGACAGCGCCGCAGCCCACCGCCTGCCCCGCAGCGTCCCGGGCCACGGCGAAGACGACGTTCGGCTGGGTCAGCGAAGCCAGGTCCAAGGCATACCGGGCTTCGGGCGGATAAAGGGTGTCCTGGTAGGCGTCCAGCTCGGCAATGAGGGCGATGACCTCGGGCTGGTTGGCAGATTCAAAGGTGATGCTCGTCAAGCAAATGGCTCCATGGCTTGAAGGGAAGGCATGACGCGCCGGACGCCGTGGTTGACGTCACGGCCTGCCAGCTCAGTCAGGTAATGGGCCCCGACATCACCCATTCCGATGGCGCGATGTCATAGGAGTCCCGTGCCCAGGCAACGGCCTCCTCAAGGGTTTCATGCCACGTATCGGCGGCATAACGCCCGTCCAACGAATGGTAAACAAGCAGGAAGTTCTTGTTTCCATCGTCTGTGATCTCGAATCGGAACTCGAGCTCGAGCGCGTTGTCGTCATCAGGATCTGCGGGCGACCACCCACTGTTGGGGTGACCGAGGATGCGTACCACTCGGCAGGCGATGGTTGCGTAGGATTTCATTGGTGCGCTCTGACGTCGGAGTTCAGCGGGCGCCGGAGGCGTCCGCTGCAATGACCAGTTGAAGCTCAGCGGCACGGACCAAACTCCAGTGATTCAAGGAAGAGAGTGCCGTATTCGCTCAGCGATTCCGGTGGACCGGGATAGAACGGGGCGACGGCGGCCTCTACGAAGTGAAAGCCGATGACAACCAACGCGAGAAACACGGCTTTGCGCACGATGGTCCGTAACAGAGGGCTCGGGACAACTACTGCCAAGATGGCCGTGACGGTGGCGGAGACGCGGAAGACTTCCTTGTGCCACGCGTAGCCGCCGCAAGAGGCCAAACCAAAGAACACGGCCCCAACGAAGACGATGCTCGTGGCGGTCCAGACCCATGCGTTGCTAGGGCCGCCACGATGCACGTCGACTAAGTTCGTTCCCATGAGCTTCAACGTGTTCTAGCGCGACAGCCACTGCCGCATAAAACCGAAGGGGCCATCGCAAGTGCTTGATGGGCAATGACTATGCCAATGAAACATCGGCGAAAGCGGCTTGAAGTGACAAGTTCTCCATCGGCGGACGGAGGCCCGCCAGGCCGATTGCAGGACGGCGACTGCTAAGCGCCTGCATGGCGCCCCGCCAATTCACCAGCCCACTCCGCCACCCTCGCCCTCACCGCTTCCGGCCCCACCGCTTCAGCCTCCGGCGCCAGCGACATCACCAGCCGCGCCGCCTGATCCACGCTCTCGATCGGCAACTTCACCCGCGCCCACCGCTGCGGCCCCGCCGGCTTTTCGGGCACCGCAGCCGCCACGGCCTGCGCCGCGTAGCTGCCCTTCTCGGCAAGCCGCCGGCGGCCCTCGGCGGTGATGCGAATGACCGCGACCTCGGGCCGCAGATCGCGCTCAAAGCGCTGCAGCGAAGCTTGCCACCAAATCGACAGGTCGAAGTCAGCCGGGCGCTCGAAAACCTCCTCACTCACACTGAGCGACTGGATGTTGGCCACCTTCAGCGTCAGCGTGCGCGCGCCGGCGCGCGCAACGGCGTACCAGCTGCCGCCCTTGAGCACCAGGCCCAGCGGCTCGGCGCACCAGTGCCGCTCGCCCTTCCAGCTCAGATAGTCCAACTCGACGCGCCGGCATTCCAGCACCGCTTGGGCCAGCGCCGGCAGATGCGCGGCAGGCTCGCCGCCCTGGTACCAGTCCAGCGGATCCACATGCAGCCGCGCCTGCAACCGACCCGCCAACGCCGCGGACTCGCCCGGCAGCGCCGACTGCAGCTTGAGTCGCAGCCGCTGCGACGCGCCGCCCAGACCCAGCTCGCTGGCCGCACCCGGCAGGCCCAGCAGCGGCAGGGCTTGCGCCTCGTCGCCGAGCAGGCCGTTGAGGCGCGTCGCGAAGCCCTCGCGCAGCTTGAAGCCGCCACCGCGGCCGCGCTCGGCATAGACCGGCACGCCGGCCGCCGACAGTTCGTCGATGTCGCGCAGGATGGTGCGCACCGACACCTCGAACTCACGCGCCAGCGCCGGCGCCGTGATCTGCGGGCGCAGTTGCAGCAGGATCAGGATGGAAAGCAGGCGGCTGGCGCGCATGTCGTCGATTGGGCCTCGCAATACATGACGCGCATTGTCATCTTCAGCCCCGCAACATGCCGACATCCCCAACACAAGGACGAGACATGACAACGCCCGACCCCGACCGCCGCCAATTGCTGCAAGCCGCCGCCGCCATGACGATTGCAGGCACCGCGGCGGCCGCCGCCCCCGCCGAGCCCGTGCCCGGGCCGGCCATGACCGGCACCCTGCCGACCACCCGCACGCCCGGCAAGCCAGGCGACTTCGACTTTCTGACCGGCCGCTGGAAGATCCTCAACCACAAGCGCCGCAACGGTGTCTGGGATGTCTTCGAAGGCGAGGCCACCGTCCATGCCATCCTGGCCGGCGTCTGCAGCGTCGAGGAGCTGCGCATCCCCGCGCGCCAGTTCAGCGGCATGGGTCTGCGCCTGCTCGACGTGAAGAAGTC
Organism: Roseateles sp. P1_C1_2; assembly: GCF_056406535.1. Classification (NCBI taxonomy): domain Bacteria; kingdom Pseudomonadati; phylum Pseudomonadota; class Betaproteobacteria; order Burkholderiales; family Sphaerotilaceae; genus Roseateles; species Roseateles sp. P1_C1_2. The sequence goes on along the minus strand of NZ_JBFUAB010000004.1, from coordinate 65,098 downwards.
GCAGTGGTCCGACTTCTGGGTCAACGGCGCCGCGGGCGAGCTGGGTGGGCAAGGCCTGCCCGGCAGCTTCGAGGGCGGCGCCGGCATCTTCCGGGAGCAATCCGAGGAGGATGGCAAGCCGGTGATCTACCGCAGCGTCTGGGACCGCATCACGCCGACGAGTTGCCGCTGGCAACAGGCCGCGTCTCGCGACGGCGGCAAGACCTGGGTGATGGATTGGTCGATGGACTGGACCCGGGTGGCGTGATCAGCGCGCACGCTCTTCCGCCAGCCGCTTCAGCACGCCGCGGATGCCGGCGCCCTCGCTGATCTGCGGGTTGGAATAGCCGTCGCTTTTGCCCGCCTCCTTCTCGCGCACCTCGACAAGCTGGCGCGCCTGCGCATGCGCCTCGGTGAAGGACCAGGTCTTGCGCAGCGCATCCTCGTACATGGCTCGGCCGAAGAAGGTCAGCTCCGAACGCTTGCCGCAGCCGTAGGAGGTGTGCTCCGCGTCCGCGGCCGTCATCACCAAAGTGCCGTCGCCGGCCAACGGCGCAATCCAGCTGCCCGAGTAGCAGGCCGACACCGAGATCACGCGCCAGCGCACGCCGGCTTCGTCCAGCCAGCGCTTGAGCAAGTCGGGCGTGACGGGCTCGGTCTTCAACGGCCAGGTGTCGTTGGCCAGCTTGCCGTCGCGGCCGCCGTGCGAGGTCAGGTGCAGGAAAAGCACATCCCGGTCGCGGTCCATCACGGCGGCCATGCGGGTGATGGTCTGGCGCAGATTGGCCGGCGTGCCCCAGGGCAGCGTGTCGGTGGTGGCACGGTTGGCCACCAGCTCCACCAGACGACCGTCCGCGCCGAAGCGTTCGCGCATGGTCTTGGCAACGGTGGCACTCTCGCGCATGAAGACGTCTTCCGAGGCGTTGGGCGCGTAGGTCGCTGCGTAGACGTTGACCCGGCCCGGCTGCGGTGGTCGCAGACCCTGCAATGCAACAGCGACGAGCTGCGCTTGCCTGCCTAGGGTCTCGTCGGTCAATGGCAGTCCGACCTCGGGTTCGGCATCAGCCTCGGCATTGGCCACTGGCTCGGCCCACCAGAACATCGGCGGCGCGAGCCAGCCGTTCAGCATCAGCGGGATAGGGACCAGCAACAGGGCAGCACCACGCGCCAGCCCGGAACCCGCTGCCCGCCACAGCAGCACGAGCTGCGTCAGGCCCGCCCAGCACAAGGGCAGCAGCCACATCGTCAGCTGCAGGCTCAGGGGCCAGTCCTCAAACGGATTGAACGCGGCCCGCATGCCGAGAAAGACACCGCCGAACAACAGCCCGAGCAGCAGTCCGGCAATGCAAACCAGCGCGAACAGCGTGGCTGGTCTTGGCGTCGCTGACGCTTGCGCCGAGCGAGACCGCGCCACCACCCAGCACAGCCAGGCCATGATGGCGATGCCCGCCCAGCCGGCGAGAAAGCCTTGCCAGAGCAACATCGGCGCGCCCTGCATCATCAGGCGCTGAGCAATGAACTGCAGCAGATAGCCCGCCAGGATCGGCGCCGCCACCGTCGCCGGCGCAGCCTCCAGGCCCTCCCATCGCGGTGGGCGAAACGCCAGCACACGCGCGCCTTCACGCAGCCACGACGCGCCGCCGCCTGTGGGTGCCCCGTCGTCCAGCGCCGCAGCCGTCAGCAACGGCCCGCCGACAGGCGCGTCCGGCGCCTGACCCTCTTCATTCATCCACCAAGCCTCCCCAGCCGGGCCATCGTCTCTAGCCAACGCGCTCGAAGCGCGGCCGCACGACGCCGTCGACCTCCAGTGTGCCGGTGAACATCTCGAAGGGCCGCACCCACCAGCCGCTGTCGTTGTAAAGCGGCCGGTAGACCACCACGACCTCCAGCGTCTCGCTGTGGCGCGCCACATGAAGAACTTCGTACTCGCCGCCCTTGTAGTGGCGGTAGCGGCCAGGGGCCAGGTGGGGCAGCGGGGGCAGGTCTGAGTTCATGCCCCCGATTTCACCTCAGGGCTTGAACGCCGGATCAGTTTCAGCCCCTTTTCGCGGCTGCCAGCCCAGACCGTAGTACTCGCCACGGTCACGGGCCCAGGGATCGAAGGCGTTGATGACATGGCTCAACTCGGGCGCCAGTTCCGGCACGGTCCGCAGCAGCACGCGCTTGAAGGGCGAGACCTCGATGCGGTGGCCGTTGCTTTCCCTGGCCTCGAACTGCTTGCCCGTCGGGCCGTTGTTCAGCAGCCATTCGATGCCCAGTTGCCCATAGAACTCGGGGCGGAAGCTGCTGGTGAAGAAGCGGTCGCTGAAGAGGCGGCGCGACGCGTTCAGGATGAAGACCTGGAACTGCGTCTCCGAGATCGCATAGCCATGCGGCCGCGTGAACTCGGACAGCCAGCCCACCACCGTGTCCACGTCCTCGACGTTGTCCACCAGGCTGCCGTCGGGCTTGCCGAGGCAGTCGTTGATGGGGCTGCCATCGAGGTTCTTCTGCGCGGCCGTGATGACCTTCTTCGCATCGCACTTGTGCTGTCCATAGATGCCGCGCAGGTCGTTGATGACCTTCTGCTGGCGGGCGCGCTCGGGTGAATCGGCCGGCAGCCGGGCGTCGATGAAGTCGTCGAAGCTGCTCAGCTGGCGCAGGCCGTACTGACGGCGGAATTCGTTGAAGCGCGGCACGCCGTGCTCGCGGTCGCGGATGATGTCCAGGGCGGCGACGTCGATCTTGCCGGTGCTGGACTGCAGCCGCGGTATCGCCAGGTTCTGCAAAAAGGCCGGCGTGTTGCCCAGGGTCAGCAGGCCCAGGCGCTGGCGGCCCATGGACAGCGCCCAGTCCGCCACCCCTTCATTGGCCAATGCGGGCGTGGCCTTGGCGCGGAAGGTCTCGATGACCGGCACCTTGGCGGCGATGCGGTTGGGGTCGCTGTCCCAATGGCGCAGCTCGATGAGGTCGGGCACCAGCGCATGCAGGCGGTAGACGCTGACGAATTCCTCCGGGAAGTTGAAGGGCGAACCGAAGTGGTTGACGCCGCCATTCACATGCTCGGGGTTGGACAGGCTCCACACGTCGTCCTTCTTGGCGTCGTGGCGGGCGAAGAGGCTGTCGTCCTTGTAGACGCGGGCGCCGAGGCCGAAGATGCCCGGCCCCGAGGCCAGGGCCGAGTACCACTGGCCGGCCTTCTTGGCGTCGCTGCTCTTGCCGTAGTTCTGCACGACGATGGCTTCCAGCGCGTTCTCCACGAAGGGGTGGCCTTCGAACAGCCCGCCCCAGTTGGCATTCATGCCGAGGTAGAGGGGCTCGTCGTAGAGCAGCTGCGTCGTCCACTCGATGGTGTGGATCTTGGCAATCTCGGCGGCGACGACGAGGCGGCCCACTTCGAAGAGCACATCGGGCGTCACGTCGCGATAGCGCACGACGGCCGTCGGGTTCGCGGGGTCGCGCAGACCCGAATCCGCGTCCGGCGTGGCCGCAGCGCGGCGGCGGAACTCGGCGACGAAGGCGTTGTGCTCGCGCGAGAACACCGTCTGGTAGAAGCCGACGCCAATGCTCCAGTTGTCCGGGAAGGCGGCCGCGCTCTGGCCGGCCCATTGCGGCAGGATGGGGTCGCCCGCCGCGAAGACGGGCAGCTGGCCCAGGGCTTCGCCGGCACCGGCGCGTGTGCCGGCCGGCATCAGCAGCTTGGCCGGGTCGGCCGGGTCGCGCTTCACGCGCTGGCGCGAAACCTGGCTGTAGCCGTAGATCTGCGAGGCATCCCACCAGGCGGTGTTGTTGTTGGCATGGGTGCGGAAGGCGCGCGCCAGCGGCTTGCTGCCATCGGCGGCCGTGTAGCGCGGCGGCGCATTGCCATCGGCGACAAAGGCGCGGTCGATGCGGTCATCGGGCCGGCAGCCCAGCTTGGCCGCGTCGCCCGTGCAGCCCACCGGCATCCACTGCGGCGCATTGCGGCCCTCCTCCAGGTGAGAGAACCAGTCATGCGTCATGTACTGGATCCAGAAGGCCGCCAGCACATTGAAGAAGGGCGCCTTCTGGTAGTCACAGTTGGCGTCCACCGGGTTGCCCGGCAGGCCCTGGCCGTCGCGGCATTTGGCGGGGTCGGTCTGCGCACGTGTGAAGAGCTTGCGGCTGATCAGTTGGGGGTCAGGCTGCAGCAGCGCGAGGCGGTCGCCGTGGCGGTTGCGGGCCAGCTGGTCGTCGCTGATGTCGGGGTAGGTGGCCTCGAACTGCACATTGCGCGCGAACAGCGCGCCGGCCGAGCCCATCTTGGGGTTGCGGAGGTCGTTGCAGATGCCGCTGAGCTGGCGCCAGCGGATCAGCTCGCCCTGGCAGAGCTGCTGCCCGTCGCCACCCACGGCGGCGTAGAAGGGCGAGTCGGCTGGCAGCCGCATGGAGGGCCAGGTCTTGATGGCGGCGCCCGCCACGCCCTCGCGGCCGTTGGCGTAGTCGGCAAAGCTGCCGGAGTTGTCGAAGAGGTTGAACTTGATCAGCTCCATGCGCTGGTATTCCAGGTCCAGCAGCGCGCCGTCGACGCCGCGGCCGTTGGGGCCGAGATGACTCCCGACGCCCGTCGTGCCCGGCAGCAGCGTGGCCTGGTCGCCCGTGGCCCAGTAGTTGGCCCAGTCCACATAGGGCGTATGGCGGAAGGCGGCCGCCTTGTCGCTGCCGCGGCAACGGGCGACCTGCTCGCCGACCTTGCCGTTGAAGCGCTCGCCGCGCTCGTCGGCCACCTTGCGGAAGCCCCCGGCCACCATGGCCGTGCAGTTCTTGGTGTCGTCCAGGCTGGCCTGGGGTGTCGTGCTGATGCAGCCGGCCAGCAGCAGCGGGGCCAGCAACAGGCCGATGAGGCTTTGCTTCACGAGGTGCTCCTCTCTTGTTCTTCGCGGGATCGCGCAACATAGCGAGGCCAGGGCCGCAGCGTCAATCCTGTGAAGGCCCTGGAAGATTCACCTTGAGGACTGCCCGCTAGGGCGGCAGGCGGCAGGCCCCGTCGGCCTTGGCGGCCGCGGACTCCTTGCACAAGGCCCGCCACAGCCGCAGCGTGAAGCCCTTGCCGCTCTGCGCCAGGGCCGGCGCCACGCCCACGAAGAGGTGGCGCCTCTCCACCGCCGGCAGCAGCCTTTCGATCTGCCTGGCCAGTTGCGGGTCGCGACGTAGCCTGTCGTCGACGAAATAGCTGTGCATCAGCAGCAGGGGCGTGCGGCCCGCGGCCACCTTCAGCAGGGCGCTTTCGTGGCTGGGCGCCAGATCCATAGCCCAGCCGCGCTCCTTGGCCAGCATCTCGGTGCGGGTGCTGGCGGTGACCCCGACGCGCGCCTCCGCCGCCAGGCCGGAGATCGCCTGCCCATCCCAGGCTATGCCGCTGCCCCGGCGCGCATACAACACGTACTCGACGACGCCCAGGCTGAAGTCGAACTCGCCACGGCGCCCTTCCCGGGGCGGCAGGGCCAGCAAGGCCGCGATGGGCCCGCCATCGCCGACGCCGGCCACCACGTCGATCTGGCCGCCCTCGATCATGGCGCGCAGGCGGCGCACCGGCAGGCGCAGCATCTCGGCCCGCTCCAGGCAGCCCAGCTCACGCAGCGCATTGCGCATCCAGTCCACCAGCAGCCCCGGCGGCCGCAGGAAATCTTCGCCCTGACCGCGCATGAAGGGCTCGGCCGGCCCCTCGGGAAAGGCGACGCGCAGCCGCTCGGGGCAGGTATCGGCCTGGGCCGCGCTGGTTATGAGCCCCACAGCAATCGGCAGCCCACGACGCAGCACGGCCGCCACCATGCCGCACACAATGCCGCGCGAGAACATCGAATCCACGCGACCGAGTATGCGGTTGGCCCCTCATTTCTGACTGTTTGCAAACGATATGAACCCGTCACGTCGTCAACTACTGCACTTCAGCGCCGCCACGGCCGGCCTGCTGGCCGCGGCCAGTTCCGCGCGAGCCGCAGGCGGGCCGCTGCTCGCGCCACGCCTGCGCGCCGGCGACACCCTCGGCCTCGTCAGCCCCGCCAACGCCACCTTCGAGCGCGAGCCGCTGAAGATGGCCGTCGAGGTGCTGCAGGCCCTGGGCTTCAAGGTCAAGCTGGGCGAATTCGTGGCCGCGCGCCGCGGGCCGTTTGCCGGCACCGACGCCCAGCGCGCCGCCGACATCAATGCGATGTTTGCCGACGATGCGGTCGCCGGCATCCTGGCCGTGACCGGCGGCTCGGGCTGCAACCGCATCGTCGACAAGCTCGACTACGAGCTGATCCGCCGCAAGCCCAAGTTCTTCGGCGGCTTCAGCGACCTGACCTGCCTCGTCAACGCCCTGCACCGCCAGACCGGCCTCGTCACCTTCCACAGCCCTGTGGCCGTGTCGGAGTGGAACGACTACTCGGTGCAGAGCTTCAAGGCCATCGCGATGAATGCCGAGGCCGCCGTGCTGCGCAACCCGGTGGTCAAGCCCGTGGACGACCTCATCGCCCGCGAGGAACGCATCACGCCGATCCGCGCCGGCAAGGCCCAGGGCCGGCTGGTGGGCGGCAACCTGACCGTGCTGGCCTCCATGGCCGGCTCGGCATACTTCCCCGACTGCCGCGGCGCCCTCCTCTTCCTGGAAGACATCAACGAATACATCTACCGCATCGACCGCTGCCTCTCGACGCTGCGCCTGGCCGGCGCGCTGTCGCAGCTGAGCGGCGTCGTGCTCGGCCGCTTCACCAAATGCGAGCCGGGCGAGGGCTACGGCAGCCTGACGCTGGACGAGGTCTTCGACGACTACCTGCTGCCGCTGAACATCCCCGTCTACCGGGGTGCGGCCATCGGCCACATCAAGCGCAAGCTGACGGTGCCGGTCGGTGCGCCGGCCGAGATGGATGCGGAGGCGGGAACGATCCGGCTGCTGCAGCCGGCCGTCACTTGACGCAGGCCGACGCGCTCAGGCCATGGGGCTTGAGCAGCTCGGCCGTGCGGCCGCTGCGGCAGAGCTCCTGCAGCGCCTTGGCAAAGGCCGCCGCCGTAGCGGCATCGACGCGCTGGTTGTTGAGCCCGAAGGCATAGCCGAAGGTCTTGACCACGCCCACCGTCTGCAGGCCGGCGATACCGTCCTCGCGGATGAGGTGCTGGGCGGCGCCTTCGTTGGCCAGGGCCAGCCCGGCTTCGCCGTAACGCCCGACGGCCAGCTTGCGCAGCACGGCGCGGCTGTCGGTTTCCACCTCCGCACGCGCGCCCGGCACGCCGTCGATGAGGGCCTTCAGCGCATCCTGCGCCCCGGACGGGCCATAGACGCCGACGACCCGACCCATGAGCAGGCGTGCGTCGCCCTCGTAGCGCAGGGCCTCGCCACTGCGCGCCAGCAGCACATAGCGCCCCTCGACCACGGCCGGAGACACATGGAAGCGCGGCCGCGCCGTGTTGGGCGGCGTCACGATGGAGAACATGCCCTCGACCTCGCCGGCCTGGGCCATGCGCAGCGCGCGCCGCCACGGCAGGATCTCGACGCTGCAGCGCCACTCCAGCCGCGCGCAGGCGGCTTGCAGCACATCGACCATGGGGCCAGCCGCGCGACCTTCGGCCTCGAAGCTGTAGGGAGGCAGCGCCTCGGTGACGAAGCGGAAGTCCGCCGCCGAGGCCAGCGTGGCCATGCCCGCCAGGCCGGCCGCCATCCATCGCTTGCCCATCCTCACCCTCCTGGCGTCGAGGATAGGGCCATCAGCGCTGCGTCGCCACCCAGTTCACGAGGGCATCCAGCACCGGCCGCCCCCTGCGCGCGGCCTCGGGATGGTTGAGCAGGGCGACGAAGACCCAGGGCTTGCCGCTTGCGTCGGGCACGAAACCGGCGAGGCCGACGGCGTCGCGCAAGGTGCCGGTCTTGAGCCGCGCTCGGGCCGTCGCCGGGCTCTCCTTCAGGCGGCGCGACAGCGTGCCGTCGACGCCGGCGATGGGCAGGGTGCCGAGCAGCTCCGGCGCCTGGGCGCCGCGCTGACCCGCGCGCAGCACGCCGGCCAGCAGGGCCGGGCTGACGCGCTCGCTGCGCGACAGGCCCGAGCCGTTGTCCAGCACCAGCGCGCTGGCGTCGACGCCATGCGCGCCAAGCCAGTCGCGCACGACCCGCTCCGATGCGGTCAGCGTGGCCTCGCCGCCCTGCGCCGCCTGGGCGCCGAGCTGCAGATAGATGAGGCGCGTCAGCGCGTTGTCGCTGCGCTTCATGACGCCGCGCAGCACCTCGGCCAGGGGCCGGCCGCGGTGCGTGGCCAGCACGATCGCCCCCACCGGCGCGCCGGCTTCCACATCGCCCGGACCCATGGTGCCGCCCAGCTCGGTCCAGAACTGGCGCAGCGCATGCGTGACCAGCCATTGCCGGTCGACGATCTGCAGCGGCGCTCGCTGATGGCAGCCGGCCGGGAAGGCGCCTTGCAGCTTCAGCGCCCAGCCGTCACCGGCGGGCTGCACGGCGGCGGGTTTCCAGTCCTCGTCCCAGTCCTTGCAGAGCCGCGTGGACAGCGTCATCGCGCTCGCGTCCACGCTCAAGCCCGGCAGGGCCGGCAGGGCGCGCGCGGCGACGCCGTTGGCGCCGGCCTGAAGCTCGAAGTCGAGCAGGCTGCCGTTCAGGTGCAGCGCGTCGGGGATGACGTTGTAGTCGAACTCCGGCGCGTCGTCGAAGGGCGGCAGGCCGACGTCGAAGCGGGTCGGCTTGAAGAGCGTGCGGTCGACGACGAGGCCGCCGCGGATCTCGCGCACACCGCTCTCGCGCAGCTGGCGCAGCAGCCACCACAGCGCCGGCCAGTCGAGGTCGGGGTCGGCGCCGCCGCGCAGGATCAGCGGGCCGTCGATGACACCGCCAACGGGTGCCGAGCCGGCCAGCAGCTCGGTGCGCCCACGGTGGTTGATGCCGAGCTTGTCCAGTGCCACGGTGGCCGTCACCAGCTTCATCGTCGAGGCCGGCGACATCGGGTCGTCGGCGCGTCGGCTGATTACCGGCCGCGAGCCGTCCAGCGGCTGCAGCACAAAGCCCAGGCTGTCGGCCGGCAGGCCGGCCTGGTCGAGGGCCGCCTGCACGGGGTCGGGCACGGAGGTCGTCGCGCAGCCCGCGAGGGCGAGCGCAGCAGCGAGCAGCCAGCAACGCATCAGCAGGCTCCCAGGCGGTGGGCGACGAGGCGGGCCAGGGCCACGTCCTCCAGGCCGATGCCGACGCTTTTGTAGACGACGATGTCCTGCGGCTCACGGGGCCGGGGGCTGACGATGAGTTCGCCCAGCTCGACGAGACGCTCCGGCGCGATGACACCAGGCGCCGCCTGCACGATGTCGCCGGCTTCCAGCTCGGCGGCAGTGCGCCATTCGACGATCACCAGCGACGCACGACCCAGCAGCGCATCGTCCAGCTCGCGCGCCGCCTTGGTGCTGGAGCCGACTGCAGCGACAAAGGCGCCGGGCTTGACGCGGCCGCCGTCGAACAGCGGCGTGGCGGAGCGAGTCGCCGTGACGATGACGTCAGCCTCGGCCGCCGCGGTCGCCGCATCAACGGCCTGCACCGGCAGGCCCAGCGTCGCCTGCAACTCGGCCGCGAAGGCTTCGGCCCCCGAGCGCGCGCAGACGAGGACGCCCTCGAAGCGGCGCACCCGTGTCAGCGCCTCGGCATGAGCTCGGCCCTGGATGCCGGCACCGAAGACGGCCAGCGTCTTCACCTCGGGCAAGGCCAGCAGGTCGGCCGCCACCGCCGTGGCCGCGGCCGTGCGCAGCCGCGTGAACTCGTTGGCCTGCAGCGTCGCGACGGCTTCGCCCGTGGCCGCCGAGAACAGGCTGACGAGGAAGTTGTATCGGCCGTTGCGCGCCGAATAGACCTTGGTGCCGAGCACGGCCGGCAGCTCGCCGTCCGCGTCCAGGATGGCGCCCATCGCGCTGATGGCCAGCGCCGCGCCTTCATGGCTGGCGGTGGCCCGATGGCGGGCCAGCACCTGGGCCTGGCCGCGGCCATGCTGGGCAAAGGCAGCGCGCAGGGCCGCGACGGCGCTGTCCGGGTCAAGCGTGGCCGCGACTTCGGCCTCGGTGATCAATCGCATCCGAAATTCCTCCGCCGGGCACTGTAGAGGGGCCGCCGCGCACCGCAGCCGTGCTTTCGCACAGGCACGCATTCCCGCAGGTTATGCGCAGCGCACAAGCATTCATTGAAATCCGCGCAACACCTGGGGTGCCGCCCCATGGGCGCGCCCCCGCGCGACGGCGAACATCGACGGCAATCGAATCACGTTCAGGAGCCCCCAGATGAAGTTGAACCGTCTCGTCGCCCAACTCGCCATCGTCGGCCTCGCCGCCCACACAGGCGCCGTGCTGGCGCAGAACGAAGGCACGCGACTGGAGCGCGTCGAGGTGACCGGCTCCAGCATCAAGCGCATCAAGGACGAGGGCGCCCTGCCCATCCAGGTCATCAGCCGCAAGGAGCTGGAGCGGGCCGGCATCGCATCGGCCGAGCAGATGATCATGCAGCTCAACATCAACGGCAACGGCCTGGACAACCTGGCCGGCAATGCCGACGTCGTTGACGGCGCGGCGCGCGGCAACAACGGCGCCAGCAGCGCCAACCTGCGCGGCCAGGGCAGCAATGCGACGCTGATCCTGCTGAACGGCCGCCGCGTGGCGGCCCACGGCCTGAACGGCGGCACGGTGGACCTGAACCAGATCCCGTTCGCGGCCCTGGACCGCGTCGAGATCCTGAAGGACGGCGCGTCGGCCATCTACGGCACCGACGCCATCGGCGGCGTCATCAACTTCATCCTGCGCCAGAACTACAGCGGCCTGACGATGAACCTGCTGGCCGACGTGCCGCAGGAAAAGGGCGGCGAGATCTACGGCGCCTCCGTGACGGCCGGCTACGGCAACCTGGAAACCAACGGCTTCAACTTCCTGGCCTCGCTGTCCGTGCGCGACAACAAGGTGCTGCGCGGCGACCAGCGCGACTTCGTCAACACCTACCAGCCCGACCGCGGCCTGGCACCCGACACGCGCGGCACGCCGATCGCGACGCTGTTCGGCGTCGCCGGCACCAAGGAGAACGTGCTGACGGTGACCCAGCCCAATGGCACGCGCAGCAACACGGCCGGCCCGGTCGACTTCGCCAACTCGGCACTGCGCGTCAACGGCATCAATGTGCTGGACCTGCCCGGTGGCGCCGGCTGCTCGTCGGTGGACGGCATGAGCCCCTACCAGGAAGCGCTGTGGGCCACGGCCGCGTCCAAATACGGTTGCGCCTGGGACACCGGCCGCGCCGCCGTCATCCAGCAGCCCATCAAGAACACCAACCTGGTCACGCGGATGACCTTCAAGCTCGGTGAGCACCAGATCTTCGGCGAGGCCGTGCTCGGCCGCGCGGAGTCCACCAAGAGCTTCTCGCCCAACCAGATCACCAGCGGCACCAACACCTCCAACACCTCGCTGCCCAACGGCACGACGGTGCCCAGCCCCTTCCGCGACCTGCGCTACCCCAGCACCGGTGCGTCGTACAACCAGATCTTCGACGCGCTGGTCAAGTCATTCCCCGAACTGGCCGGCAACCGCGGCCTGGGCATGGCCTTCCGCTGGCGCTGCATGCCCTGCGGCAACCGCGAGATCGAGACGACGGCCGACACGGCCCGCTACCTGATCGGCGCCGACGGCGCCCTGCCCTTCCTGAAGGACTGGGACTACCGCGTCGGCTTCTCGCGCGCCGAGAGCAAGGGCAGCTCCACCGTCGGCACCGGCTACCACTACTGGCAGCCCTTCGCCAACCTGATCAACACCGGCGTGCTCAACCCCTTCTCGCTGGAGCAGACGCCCGAAGCCCTCAAGGCCCTGGACGCCATCTCGGCCAAGGGCGTGACGCTGTACGGCGGCAAGTTCACGATGCAGCAGGCCGACGCGACCATCTCCGGTCCGCTGTTCAAGCTGCCCGGCGGCACGGTGATGGCCGCCGTCGGCCTGGACTCGCGCACCGAGAAGTACAAGTTCGACGGCGATCTGCGCCCCAATGCCAACACCGTCGACGCGCTGATCTTCAACGTGCCCTTCGACAACGCGCTGGCCACGGCCGGCACGCTCAAGCGCACCATCAAGGCCGTGTTCGCCGAAGTGGCCGTGCCGGTCATGAAGGACATGGAAATCACCGGCGCCATCCGCCGCGACGAGTACACGGGCTTTGGCTCGACGACCAACCCCAAGATCTCGATCCGCTACAACCCGCTGGAGCAGCTGCTGTTCCGCGGCGCCTACAGCACGGGCTTCCGCGTGCCGACCTTCAAGCAGATGTTCGACCCGGTGACGCAGAGCACCTTCGTCGGCGCCGACTTCACCGACCCGGCCACCTGCCCGACGCGCGTCGTGTCCAACACGCCGGGCTGCGCCAGCGTGCGCGACTTCAGCACGCTGTTCGGCGGCAAGGCCACCCTCGGCCCCGAGGAGGCCAAGATGTACAGCGCCGGCATGGTGTTCCAGCCCAACAAGGACCTGGTGGCCAGCCTGGACTGGTGGTCGGTGCGTCGCGAGGGCACGATCCAGTCCTTTGGCCTGACGACGCTGGCCGACAACTACCAGTACTTCCAGGACAACTTCATCCGCGACAGTGCCGGCAAGATCGTCGCCGTCGACACCCGCTATGTGAACGCCGGCGAGACCATCACCAAGGGGCTGGAGTTCAGCACGCGCGGCAGCATCAACGCGCTGGGCGCGGCCTGGACGGGCGGCTTCGACGTGTCCTATCTGCTGGACAAGAAGTCGCGCCTGGTGCCGAGCGCGCCGATGGGCAGCAGCGAGGTCGGCCGCTTCACGCGCGCCGGCGACCTGGGCATCCGCTGGAAGCACACCGCCACGCTGACGCGCACCGAGGGCGACTGGGCCGCGACGGTCCAGCATGTCTACCGCACCGGCTACCAGGACTTCGTGCTGCCCGGCGTCGCCAACGGCACCGTCAAGCCGACCAACTGGAGCCCACGCGTCGCGGCCTACTCGACCATCAACACCAGCCTGGCCTGGAGCGGCATCAAGAACCTGACGATCACGGCCGGCATCAAGAACCTGCTCAACGAAGACCCGCCGTTCAGCGTCACCTACGACACCAACACCGGTGCAGGCTCCAGCTGGGAACCGCGCGTGGCCGACCCGCGCGGCCGCGCCTACACGCTGCGTGTCGAGTACCGCATGTTCTGACGACCACTTACTCCCTGCCGGCCCCGAAAGCCGGTTTCCAGCCCCGCCCTGTGTCGGGGCTGTTTTTTTTGGAAGCCTCAGATCAAGGTGAGCCGCACCGCCGCCACATCCATCTCGGCGGCCACACCCAGGGGCAGCGGCCGGTTCGGCTGGCCATGCCCCGAGGGCCAGCCGGCCAGCACGGGGCAGCGCAGTCGCGGCAGATGGTCGGCCAGCACCGCGTCGGGGCTCTCAGAACCGCTGAAGCTGCCGACCAGCAGGCCGGCAATGCAGTCCAGCACGCCGGCCAGACGCAGCTGCGTGAGCATGCGGTCGACGCGGTAGGGCTCCTCGCTGATGTCCTCGATGAAGAGCAGGGCCCCGTCAACGTCGGGCAAATAGGGCGTGCCGAGCAGCGCGCAGAACATCGCCAGGTTGCCGCCGATGAGGCGCCCGCGCGCGCGGCCGCCATGACTGAGCGCATGCGGTGCCGCTTGGCCGACGACATCGCCGACGCGCCAGCCGCGCGCCAGGCCGTCGAACAGCGCGTCGGTGTCGGCCTCGGCGCCGGGCAGGCCCCAGTCGCTGGCCGGCATGGGCGCGTGCAGGGAGGGAATGCCGGCCTGGGTGCGCAGTGCATGCAGCACGGTCAGGTCGCTGTAGCCGATCAGCAGCTTGCGGGTGTGCGCGAGCAGGCCGAGGTCGAGATGGTCCAGCAGGCGGATGCAGCCCGAACCACCGCGCAGCGCCAGCACGGCATCGACTTCCGTGTCGGCGAAGGCCGTGTGGACATCGGCCAGGCGCACGGCGTCGGGGGCGGCCAGGAAGTCCAGCGGCGGTGAGCCAAAGCAGCTCGGCAGCAAGCGCGCCTGGTAGCCGCGCTCGCGCAGCCAGCCCTCGACCGGATCCAGCCGCCCGGGCTTGGGCGGCCCGGCCGGCGCGATGACGGCCACCGTCGCGCCCGGATTCAGCGGCGGAATCAGGAATTCGTTTTCAGCCATGCGTGGATGGCGGCGCCCAGGGCGGGCACTTTCCAGGTCGTCGACGCGTCGGGATGCGGCGCGTAGCGCATGCCCAGGCTGGTCGTGATCGCGATCAGGTAATGCAGTTCGCCGTCATGCACGATGCCGGCGTCGCTCGTGTAGTTCTGCGTGTTGCCGGTCTTGTGCGCAAAGCGTGCCGGGATGCCCGGCACCCAACCGGGCAGGGCACGCAGCGACTCGCTGCTGAGGTTGTGATGCAGTTTCTGCGCATCCAGCGCGCGGCGGATGACATCGCGGCTGGCGGGGCTGACCAGGGCCGGCGCGACGGGCGCGTCCGCGTCCAGCCGCCACATCAGGCGCAGCGCATCCCAGGCCGTCATCTGGATCTGGCCGACGCCCGAGCCGGCGCCATTGCCCCAGCCGCCGTCGGGCTGGGTGTTGGCGATCATCAGGCCGGGCAGGCCGGCGGCCTTGAAGAGGTCGTGCATCTCGTTGTGCACCTCGCGACCGCCCTCGCGACGAATGGCGCCGCGCTCATGCAGGTGGGCGACCAGGGCCGAGGTGGCCTCGTTGCTGCTGACGGTGATCATGTCAAACAGCCAATCGGCGATAGGACGGGTCTTGGCCGCGAAGCTCAGCGGCAGGGCCCAGTCGCTGCGGCCGGCATCGACGAGGCGGGCGACGCCGACGGCCACCATCATCTTCAGCAGCGAGGCCGGATAGGGCGCGACAAAGCGCGGCCCCTGGCCGAACCAGGCGGGGAAGTCGATGCGGGGCCAGTCCGCGCCGGGCAGCCAGGCATAGGAATCGCCCTTGGCGTCGCGCACGTCGGCGTGGAAGGCGATGTTGGCCACGGCGCCGGTGGTCGCGTCGAAGCGCGCCACCAAGCCTTGCGGATGCTCGCGCGAGAACAGCACATTGGCGCAGACCGGCGCCACGCCATCGCGCGGGAAGACGGCCACCGCCAGGTCGATGCTGGGCGGCGCGTCCAGCGGCTCGCCGCCGCGCAGGCTGTCGGCGGTCTGCTCGAAATGCTGGGCGCGCACGGCCTTCAGCAAGGCCTGAGCGAGCTCGTCAGCGTTCACAGGCTGAGCCCTTCCAACGGCAGCGGACTCGCGCGGCCCGACACCAACTCGGCGACGATATTGGCCGTTGCGAAGGAGAAGGTGAAGCCCAGTGCGCCATGGCCGACATTGAGCCACAGGCCGGGCACGCCGCTGGCGCCGAGGATGGGTGCGCCGCTGGGCGTGGCCGGGCGCAGGCCGGCCCAGGGCGTGGCGCGGTCGTAGTCGGCCGCGTTGGGGAAGGTGGCGCGCACCGAGCGCTGCAGCGAGGCCAGGCGGCCGGCGTCCAGGCTGAGGTCGTCGCCGACGAGGTCGACCATGGCCGCGATGCGCAGCTCCTGACCGATGCGGGCGTAGAGGATCTTCTTCTCGAAATCGGTCACGCTGACCTCGGGCGGACGGTGACCGGGCTGGATGGGCGCCGTCAGGCTGTAGCCCTTCAGCGGATAGAGCGGCAGCTCGATGCCCACGGTGGCCGCCAGCGCGCGGCTGTGCAGGCCGGCGGCGAGGATGACGACGTCGGCGGTGACGTCGCCCGCATCGGTCTGCACACCGAACACGGCGCCACGCGTGCTGGTCAGAAAGCCATTGACGCGCGCGCCCACCTGCCCACGAAAGCGCTCGTGCTGGCGCAAGCGTGCATGCAACTCGGTGCAGAAGGCATGGCAGTCCGCCACCGCCTCGCCGGGCGTGAAGATACCGCCGGCCAATGTGGCCTCGGTGTCTGACAGCGCCGGCTCCAGGGCCACGCAATCGTCATGCGACAAGGCCTGCTCGGCGCCGCTGCCCTGCACACGGGCGGCGACGCGCGCGAATTCCGCCGGCTTGCGGTAGACGACCAGCTTGCCCGGCGTGCGCAGTGCGATGCTGTCGCCCAGTTGCGCCTCGGCCTGCAGCCGCGCGAAGGAGGCCTGGCTGTAGGCGCCCAGGGCCAGCAATCTTTCGGTGGTGCGGCGGTTGACCGGCCCGCGGCAGTTGCGCAGGAAAGCAATCAGCCAGGCCCACTGCGCCCAATTCGCCTCGGGCTTGAAGCGCAACGGGCCATCGGGGTCGAGCAGCCAGCGCAGCGCCTTCAGCGGCACGCCGGCGTCGGCCAGCGGCGACACATAGCGATAGCTCAGCTGGCCGCCATTGGCCCGGCTGGCGCCCTGCGCCACTTCGCCGTCGCGCTCGATCAGCGTGACGCCGTGGCCACGCTCCAGCAGCGCCCAGGCGGTGGTCAAGCCCACCACACCGCCGCCGATCACCACGCAATGCTTCATCCTGCCCTTGGACCCTTGTCTTGGGCGGCAGGGTAAAGAGGGGCGCCGTCAGCGGCCAATGAAAGCGGCGGCTGCGGCCATCACCCCGCGTTATGGCGCGCGGCCCGCTCAGAGCCCCGGCGTCGGCCGGGCGCGCTGCTTGAAAAAGCCGTCCCAGGCGTCTCGGTAGGCCCGCTGGGTGTCGGGCGGCAGCGAAACGCGCAGGGTGTCACGCAGCATGGCCGCTCCCTCGGGTGTGCCCAGGGCCGCGTCGATGAGCCGGATGGCCGCCTGGCCCCAGGGCGTGCGGGGGCATGCAATGCCGCTGACGACGGGGTCGCTCGCGCCCTTGATGGGCAGGGCGGCCAGCTGGTCACCCGGGGAACGGCTGGCGGGCTGCGATTCGCCGGCGGGCCGGCTGGAGGGCTGCGATTCGCCAGCCGGCCGGCTGGAGGGCTGCGATTCACCAGCCGGCCGGCTGGAGGGCTGCGATTCACCAGCCGGCCGGCTGGCGAAGGCCACCAGGGTGTTCGGGTAGTCCAGGGTGTAGTCCCCCCGGCCCTGGATGAGCATGGGCAGCAGGTTGCTGCCGTAATCGCCGCCATACACGCTCTGCAGCTGCCGGCTCGCGGGTGCTGCGCCGAGCATGGCGTCCAGCGCCGTGCCATAGCTGCGGCCCTGGGTCACCACGCCGCGCAGCGACGCGTCGGCCAGCAGGGCCTCGAGGTCGACAGCCCCATTCGCGTCCAGCGGCAGCGCGGCACGGCGGTCCAGGCGCACGATGAGCTGGGGCGGGGGCACCAGCCAGGTGTTGGTGAAATAGGCCAGGCGCTCGCGCTCGGGCGTGCGGGCCGCACCGGCATGGCAGGCGTGCCGCTGCTCGCGAATCAGCGCCCAGCTGCGCTCGGCATTGGCCACGACGGGCTTGAAGGCCACGCCAGGCAGGCGCGCCTGCAGCCACTGCGTCAGCTCGTCGGCAGGGCGCCGCATCCGGTCGCCGTCCGGCACCGCCATGGTGTTGCTGACCACCCAGGTGATCGCATCGACCGCCGGGGGCGCCTCGGCAGCCACGCTCGCGCCGGCCACGAAGGCGAGCGCGAGGCCGGCCGCCCAGGTGGGCACGCGGCTCAAATCAGCCCGCCAGCACGGCGGCCATGGCCTCGGCCGTGGCCTCGACGTTGCGGGTGTTCAGGCCGGCCACGCACATGCGGCCGGAGCGCAGGATGTAGACGCCGAACTCGGTCTTGAGGCGCTCGGCCTGGTCGGCGGTGAGGCCGGTGTAGCTGAACATGCCGCGCTGGGTCAGGAAATAGCTGAAGTCGCGGCCGGGCAGCTTGGCGGCGAGCACGTCGTGCAGCTGGCGGCGCATGGACTGGATGCGCTCGCGCATCTCCTTGACCTCGGCCTCCCACATGGCGCGCAGCTTGGCATCGGTCAGCACCTTGGCGACGATCTGCCCGCCATGCATGGGCGGGTTGGAGTAGTTGCGGCGGATCATGAACTTCATCTGGCCGAGCACGCGCGCGGCCTGGTCGGCATCCGGGCAGACGACGCTCAGGCCACCACAGCGCTCGCCGTACAGGCTCATGCTCTTGGAGAAGCTGTTGGCGATCAGGAAGGACAGGCCTTCGTCGGCCAGCAGGCGCGGCGCGAAGGCGTCTTCATCAATGCCATCGCCATAGCCCTGGTAGGCCAGATCGAGGAAGGGCAGCAGGCCGCGCTCACGGATGACGGGCACCAGGGCGCGCCACTGCTCCTGCGTCAGGTCCACGCCCGTCGGGTTGTGGCAGCAGGCGTGCATGACGACGATGCTGCGCGTCGGCAGGGCCTTGAAGAAGGCCAGCATGTCGTCGAAGCGCAGGCCGCCGGTGGCCGGGTCGTAGTAGGGATAGGTCTCGCAGCTATGACCGGAACCTTCGAACACGGCGCGGTGGTTGTCCCAGGTCGGGTCGGACAGATAGATCTTGCTGTCGGGGAAGTAGCGCTTCAGCAGGTCGGCGCCGACCTTGAGGCCACCGCTGGAACCCACGCCCTGGATGGTGGCGATGCGGCCGGCGGCAATCGCCGGGTGATCGGCGCCGAACAGCAGCACCTGCACGGCGCTGCGGAAATTGGCAGCGCCCTCCATCGGCAGATAGGGCCGTGCACCGGCCGCCTCGACGACGGCCAGCTCGGCAGCGCGCACCGAAGGCAGCATGGGGATGCGGCCGTCGTTGTCGAAATAGATGCCGATGGACAGGTTGATCTTGCCGGCGCGGGGATCCTTCTGGAAGGCCTCGTTGAGGCTCAGGATGGGATCGCCTGCATAGGCGTCGACGTGCTCGAACATGGGGCGGACTCCGTTGGGGAGTCGCGATTATCCGGGTCGCCGCCGGCCTGTCAGCGCGCCTTGCGCAACTCCATCAGGTGCTCGGAATCATTGATCCAGACGGCCCGTGCGGCGCCGCTGGCGCTCTTGGGCAGGTCCTTGTCGAGGGCGGGGGCCTTGGCGGGCAGCTTGCTCGCGTCTTCCCAGATCCAGGCATTGCAGACCTGCTTGCCCTTGCAGGCGGCCACACCAGCGGCCTTCAGCGCGTCCTGGCTGGTGTTGGCACTGCACAGCACCACGGCGACCTGCTCGCTGCGGTCCTTGGTGCTGCAGTCGGCATTGGCGGAGACCGCGGTCAGGCCCAGCAGGGCCAGGCCCAGGGCACGCGAGAAGGAGATACGCATGGGGAAGCTTTCGGGTTCGCAAACAAAAAGACCGGCCAGAGGCCGGTCTCGATCATCCGCCGAAATGACGGAAGGACAGTTATCAGGCCTTGCGGCTGCGGCGAGCCACGACGACCAGGCCCAGGGCCAGGCCGACCAGGGCGACGGAGCCCGGTTCCGGCACGCGGTTCACGATGGCTTGCACCTTGGCGTTGATGGCGACCGGGAAGTCAGCGAAGTTGTTGATCTCGAGAACCCACGGGTTGGCAGAAGTCATCGGGTCGGTGGGGATGCTGCCGTCCGGCAGGACGACGCCACAGCCGGCGTTGACAGCGCAGAGGGGCGAAAACACCATCTCGGCGATCGAGGGAGCCGCACCCGCTGCGCCGACGGCCTCAGCCGTGAGGGCGTCGATACCGCCGAGGCGAGCCGCAGCGGCGGCGGCGATGGCGTCGGGCTGGCTGTTGGGCACGCCGTCCGTCGCCAGGTTGATGATGCTGCGCAGGCCGGCGTTGTAGTTGCCAGAGGCGAGCATCGCGCCCGAGATGCTGCGGATGCCATCGGCCGTGTTGGTGCCGCCACCGGCATAGGAGAAGCCGTTCAGGGCGGCGGTGATGGTGGCGATGTCAGCAGCGCTCGAGACGACCAGAGGAGCGACGAGCACCGCGGCACTGCTCGAGAACGTGTAGATCGTCACCTCGATGCTGCCGTCCTGCGGCAGGGCGCCCAGCGCCGAAATGTATCCATTTCGCATCAGGTTGAAGTTGGCGATGCCGATGCTGCCGGAGGCGTCGATCAGGAAGCCGAGCTGGGTGGTGGGGGCCGCCGAAGCGGAGAAGGTGGCGGTGGCCAGGGCCAGGGAGGCCAGGGCGCCGCGCATGAAGCGGGAAATGATGGACATGGGCTGCTCGTTGAGGTTGATGAAGAGAGTTCTTGGCGATGCCGTCTTGCCGGATTTGCGGGGATCCCCCCTGACGTTCTTGGAGCCGCCCATGACGAGCCCCGCAAACCCGGACACCTGGGTTTAGCAGGCACCGTGCCAGCAAAAAAACCCCTTTCATTTCAAAGACTTACCACCAACTCATCAACCCGTCTTTACAAACTGCAAAGTATCCCGACATCCCTAACTTGTAAGTCACACCCCTAGGCCTAGGACCCCGGATCGGCGCCATCCCAGGCCACCCAGCGGCCGTGCGGATGCGACCAGCCCAGGGCTTTTGCGCAGGGCCGGCCGGCCGTGGCCCAGCGCAGCATCCAAAGCGTGGCCGATGAGGCCACTTCCCCGACAGGCAGTTCGGGCAGGGGCGGCGCGGCGGCGTCAGGTGCGGCCAAGGCGGGCAGCTCACCGCAGACCCACGCCAGGCCGTGACTGAGGGCGAGGCGGTCCACCGCCGCTCTCAGCCGGGCCAGTTCGGTGGCGGACAGGTAATACAGCACCCAACTCGTCAGCAGCACCGGCTGCACGCCTGCGGGCAGGCCGGCCAGCCAGGGCTCGATGGCGGCGATGCAGTCACCGGCCTGGACCAGGTTGACCGGCAAGGCCTTGACCTGGGCCGCGGCCCGCGCAAGGCGTTGGCGGCGCGTGTCGTCGTGCGGCCACAGGCAAGCCTGCAGCCAGCGCAACTGCCGGGGGTCACCGGGGTCGACAGGGGCGGGATCCAGGCCATGCCGCAGCGCCAGGCGCCAATCGGCCGCCGCCGGTAGCGGCGCGGCACCCAGCCAGCGGGATTCGATCTCGGCACGCCGGCCGTCGCGCGCCGGGCCGCGGTCGTGGAGGACACCCTGGTCATCGCGGTAACGCAAGGCGTACTGGTCGACCCCGAGGTTGAGGCCGGCGCTACAGCCGAAGTCCAGCAGCGCGAGATGGCGCGAGCCGGTCGCGCGCGCCGCCTCACCCAGGGCCGGCCAGATGGCGGCACCGCGGGCAATCTCGTTGGTCTGCGTGGCGCCCTCGCGCAGATGGCGCAGCAGCGTCGGCCATTCGCGCTCCAGGCAGGCCGCCAGCGCAGCGGCCAGGCCGGCATCGGGCTCCCGGCTGCCGCCCGCGCTGCGGTAATACGCCGCCAGTTCGGGCGCGGCGCCGGCCAGCACGCGCTCATGCAGGGCGGCCAGCAGCAGATTGGCCTTGCGCTGCTCGGCGGGCGCCTCGGCCAGCAGGGCCAGGGCCTTGTCGTCCTGCGCGGCAATGCGGCACAGCGCGACGTAGAGGGGTTCCTGACTGCATTCCCCAAGGCCGAAGCGGCTCAGCAGCGTCGATAGGGCTTGTCTGTCCATGCGCCCAGCATAGGCAGGGCAGCCGACGGCTTGTGTCGGCCAGCCGACAATGCGGCATGTCCCATGATCCCGCGCTGCAACGCGTCTTCGAGGTCCATTTCCCCGGCATCGCGCTGCCGGACGACATCGCCGCCGGCATTGCCAGGCGGCGCCTGGCCGGCGGGAGAAGCCTGTTCGTGCAGGGCCAGCGGACGACGGCCTTCTACGCCGTGGCGGCCGGCGAGATCGAGACCCGCTTCACGGCGGCCGACGGCACGGTCTCCGTCATCGAGAACGTCGGCCCGCCGCGCCTGTTCGGCCTGGCCGCCTTTGCTGCCGGCCGGCCGTCGGAATACGAGGCGGTCGCGCGCGGGGCGAGCGAGGTGCTGGTGTTCGGCCGTGAGGCCTACACACGCCTGATGGACGAGGTGCCGGGTTTCGCGCGTGCGCTGCTGGCCGAATTCGCCTGCCGCTACGACGGCACGCTGCGCCTGCTGCAGGCGGCGCGCCACCAGAGCGCGGCGGAACGCTTTGCGTTGGCCCTGGCCCAACTGGCCCGCGAGCGCGGCCGCACGGCGGACGACGGCTGGGTCGAGGTGCAGGCGACGCAGGCCGAACTGGCCCGGCTGGCCCATCTGTCACGCCAGACGGCCAACGAACTGCTGGGCGAGGCAGAAGCCGCCGGCCAGGTCAGGCGGGGCCGCAACCGCTGGCTGTGGCGGGCGCCCCTGCCGCGCCAATGAGGCTCAGGGCGCCTCAGGAAGCGGCCAGCGCCGCCTCGATGTCGCCGCGCAGCTTCTCCGGCGGCTCGTTGGGCGCAAAGCGCTTGATGACCTGGCCATCGCGGCCGATCAGGAACTTGGTGAAGTTCCACTTGATCGCCTCGGTGCCCAGGAAGCCGGGCTTCTCGCTCTTCAGGAACTTCCACAGCGGATGGGCCTCGCCGCCGTTGACCTTGATCTTGGCCATCATCGGGAAGCTGACGCCGTAGTTCAGCTCGCAGAAGCTGGCAATCTCGTCGTTGCTGCCGGGATCCTGGCCGCGGAACTCGTTGCTCGGGAAGCCGATGACGACCAGGCCCTGCGGGCCGTAATCCTCCCAGAGCTGCTCCAGGCCCTTGAACTGCGGCGTGAAGCCGCATTCGCTGGCCGTATTGACGATGAGCAGCACCTTGCCGCGCTGCGAGGCCAGGTCGGCGGGCTCCCCGCGGATGGAAACGGCCTGGAAGTCAAAGACGCTCTCGCCGCGATCACTCATGGGGGCTTCCTCCCTAGAAAGGCTGCCCATGCTAACCCTGGGCTGGCCCGAGGGTTTGTAGCATGGCGCCGTCCGCGCGGCAGGCCTTCCAATCGCGCGAACTTGCGCAGCCCGCCCCACGGGACAGGCCCCAGTCAGCAACTTCGGACACCGCCCCATACATGGATCACCTGGCTTGCTACACCCCGGCCGACCTGGCCGGACGCACACCGCCTGACTTCAGCACCTTCCGCTGGAAGCTGCTGGCCCAAGGGGACTCGTGGTTCTCGAACGCGCGCGCCAAACTCAACGCCCACGCCAACCTGCTGCAGGAGCTGGTTTTCAAGGCCAACACGGCCGCCGTCAACTGCGCCGGCACCGGCAACTCGCTGTCGCACATGGTGGACCTGCAGTCCAATCCCGACTTCGTGCGCCTGCTCAACGGGCCCGACGCGCCGACCTGGGACGGCATCCTGCTGTCCGCCGGTGGCAATGACCTGATTGCCGCCGCGCGCACGCCGGCACACAACGGCAATGGCGAGCCCATCCCGCTGGAGCTGCGCCTGCTGCGCCGCCAGACCGAATGGGGCCCGCCGTCGGCCGGCGTCGCGCGCTATTTCTCCGAGCCCGGCTGGGCCACCTACGCCGAATACCTGCGCGCCAACGTCAAGCATCTGCTGAGCCTGCGCAACCAGGGCCCGTCTGCGGCCAAGCCCGTCTTCATGCACTGCTATGCCGTGCCGATGCCGCGCCCGGCCGGCGCCGAGGGCGGCGACGACCTGGGCGCCAGCGGCCCCTGGCTGTTCCCGGCGCTGAAGGCCTATGGCGTGCCCAGCGCCGACTGGGCGGCCGTCAGCCGCCTGATGGTCTTCCACCTGGCCCAGCTGCTGAAGAGCATGGCCGCCGACAAGGAGACCTTCCCCGGCCTCTTCGTCTTCGACTCGACCGCCGTGCCCCTGGCCCTGGCCGCGCCCGGCTCCACCGGCATCAGCGGCGACTGGCACAACGAGATCCATCTCAACCACAGCGGCTGCTTCAAGATCGCCCGCGCCTGGAGCGAGCACATCGAGATGGTGCTGGAAGGCAAGCACCTGATCCCCGTCACCACCGGCCGCAAGGGCCGCGGCTCGAGCAGCAGCTCCTGAATTTGAGCATTTGACAGGCCTCGCAAAGCGAGGCCGCCCCTCCAGCGGCCGCCGTGGAACTGGCTCTGCCAGGCCACTGGCGGCGCCCCCTCGAAGGGGGCCGGCGAAGCCGGTAGGGGGTGAGCTCTACCTGTCCTGCGGCAGGTGATCGGTGCGGGCCAGGTCGAGCAGGTGCTCGACCTCTTCCTTGTGCTCGACCAGATTGCGCTGGTGCCAGCGCCGGATCCACCACATCGTGCCCGCGACGGCGACGCCGAAGATGGTGATCGCGCCGAAGGCCGACAGGCCGAAGCGCGTCATCGCCGTGTAGAAGGCGCCCAGACCCAGGATGCAGGCCTGCTCGTTGAAGTTCTGCACCGCGATGCTGCGCCCGGCCCCCATCAGGTTGTGGCCGCGGTGCTGCAGCAGCGCATTCATCGGCACGACCATATAGCCGCCGATGCCGCCCAGGATGATCAGGAAGGGCGCGGCAATCCACACATTGCTGATGAAGACCATCAGGATGAAGAGCAGCCCCATCGCAATGCCCAGCGGGATGACGGCCATCGCGCGATCGAGACGGCAATACAGGGACGCGACGACCGCGCCCACGGCCGTGCCTATGGCCACGACGCCGACGAGGGACGACGCCTGCGTCGTGCCATAGCCCAGCGCCACCGCGGCCCAGGCCAGCACGATGTAGCGCAGATTGCCCGTCACGCCCCAGAACAGCGTCGTCGTCGCCAGCGAGATCTGGCCAAGCTTGTCCTGCCACAGCCGGCTGTTGCAGGAGGAAAAGTCGCGCACCAGGCCCAGGAAGCTGTGCGCGAAGGGCTGTAGCGGCGCCGACGTGCGCGGGATGCGCAGATTGAACAACGCCGCCACCACATACAGGCCGACGAGGCTGGCGATGGCCGCCTCGGGCGCGCTGTCGATGCCGGTGTCGACCATGGGCATGTCGATCAGCAGCAGCAGGTGGGAGACCCGGTCGCCGATCAACTGCCCCCCGAGCAGCACGCCCAGGATGATGGAGGTGATGGTCAGCCCCTCGATCCAGCCGTTGGCCTTGACGAGTTGGGACGGCGGCAGCATCTCGGTCAGGATGCCGTACTTGGCCGGCGAGTAGGCCGCCGCGCCGAGACCGACGATGGCGTAGGCCGCCAGCGGGTGGGCGCCGAACAGCATCATCAGGCAGCCGACCACCTTGATGCTGTTCGAAAAGAACATCACCTTGCCCTTGGGTACCGCGTCGGCAAAGGCACCGACGAAGGGTGCCAGCACGACGTAGAAGAGGGCAAACATCGGCACCAACGCGGCGCGTTGCCACTCGGCGGCGCCGGAGGAACGCAGCAGCTCGACGGCTGCGACGAAGAGCGCGTTATCAGCCAGCGAGCTGAAGAACTGCGCCGACATGATGGTGTAGAAGCCACGTTTCATCGGGCGGGGCGCAATCCTGAACTGTCTCTGCTTATAGGCCGATAAACGGGTGCGGCGCGGGTTTATAGCACGCCCCTAGTTCGGCGGTAGCGCCCCAAGCCCGAGCGCAAAATCCGGCCATGCCACGCCCGATTGAAGCCCTGATCCATACCGAAGCGCTCGCTCACAACCTGGGCCGCGCACGCGCGCAAGCCCCCAACGCCCGAGTCTGGGCCGTGGTGAAGGCGAATGCCTATGGTCATGGCATCGAGCGCGCCTATCCAGGCCTGCGTGCCGCCGACGGCTTCGCGCTGCTGGACCTGGCCGAGGCCGAGCGGCTGCGCGCGCTGGACTGGCGCGGCCCCATCCTGTTGCTGGAGGGTGTGTTCGAGCCGCGCGACCTGGAGCTTTGCTCACGCCTCAAGCTCTGGCACAGCGTGCACTGCGAAGAGCAGATCGACTGGCTGGCCATGCACAAGACGCACGAGCCCCACCGCGTCTTCCTGAAGCTGAACTCCGGCATGAACCGCCTCGGCTTCACGCCCGCCGCCTTCCGCGCCGCCTATGCGCGGCTGGAGGCCCTGCCGCAAGTCGACGAGATCGGCCTGATGACGCACTTCTCCGACGCCGACGCGATGCGTCAGGGCGTCGACGGCATCGCCCACCAGCTGGCCGCCTTCGAGGCCGCGGCCGACGGCCTGGCGGGCGAACGCACGATCGCCAACAGCGCTGCCACGCTGCGCCACCCGGGCCGCACAGCGGCCGACTGGGTGCGCGCCGGCATCATGAGCTACGGCGGCGTGCCCGACTTCCCGGAACACGACGCCGCCCATTGGGATCTGCGCCCGGCGATGACGCTGCGTTCCAAGGTCATAGCCGTGCAGCAGATGCAGCCCGGCGACACCGTGGGCTACGGCAGCGCCTACACGGCCGAGAAGGCCACCCGCGTGGGCATCGTCGCCTGCGGCTATGCCGACGGCTACCCGCGCCACGCGCCCACGGGCGCGCCGGTGCTGGTGGACGGCAAGCGCACCCGCACGCTGGGCCGGGTGTCCATGGACATGCTGGCGGTGGACCTGTCCGACTTGCCAGCCAGCGGCTTTGGCAGCGAAGTGACGCTGTGGGGCGAGGGCCCGCGCGGCTCGCGCCTGCCCATCGACGAGGTCGCGCAGGCCGCAGGCACCATCGGCTATGAGCTGATGTGCGCCATCGCGCCACGCGTGCCGGTGCACAGTGCCTGAGCTCCACTGGACCCCGCGGCCGGACGAACTCGAGTTCGACGCCATCCGCGCCAGCGGCCCCGGTGGCCAGAACGTCAACAAGGTTTCCAACGCCGTCCACCTGCGCTTCGACATCCGCGCCTCCAGCCTGCCCGAGGCCGTGAAGGCGCGGCTGCTGAACTGGGCCGACCAGCGCATCACGTCGGAAGGCGTCGTCGTCATCAAGGCCCAGGACTCGCGCAGCCTGGAGCGCAACCGCGCGGACGCCGTCGCACGCCTCATCGAGCTGGTGCAGGCCGCCGCCCACGTGCCCAAGGCGCGCCGCGCAACCAAGCCGACCTATGGCTCCAAGCAGCGCCGGCTGGAGGGCAAGGCCAAGCGCAGCGGCATCAAGGCCGGGCGGGGTCGCGTGCTGGACTGAGAAGCCTCAGCCCAGGCAGGCGGTCGCCGCCGGCAGCGGCAGGCTCAGGCCGGGTGTCTCCAGCGCGTAGTGCAGGCTGAGCAGCTGCCAGCCCTGCGGGCCCAGTTGCCACTGCATGCTGTTCACGCCGGTATAGGCCGCCTCCCTCTGGGCCGGGTCGTGCCGGGTCTGCACCACGCTGTAGACCTCGGCATGGCCGCCGAAGCGCCGTTGTTGCCGCTCGATCTCGCACTCGTGCAGGCCGCGCTCGGCCGGCTTGGCGAGGTCGGCCAGGAACTGCGGGGTGGACGAAGCGTGCACCTGCAGGCTGCTGGCCCGCAGCTGCTGGCCGAACACGCGCGCCTCGGGGTGCAGAAGCCCCTCCAGGGCCTGGACGTCCGAGGCCTGGCCGAGTGCATGCGCCATGGCACGCCACAGCGCGCTCACCGCGCGGTCCAGCGCCGCCTGGCTGTGCGCGGTGGCCGCCGCACCCAGTTGCGCCAGCAGCTGGGGCCAGGAGACCCGGTAGACATGCGAAAGCCCATCGGCGTCGCCGCGCGTGGATGCGAAGTACAGCCACTGGCCGTCGGCACTGAGGGAGGGCGTGAATTCGCGCCCGGGCCCGTTGATCGGTGGCGGCAGGCGAACCGCCGGGCCGAAGGCGTCGCCCACGCGTTCGGCGAGATAGAGATCGGCCCCGCCGCCTTCAGCCCCGGCGCGGTCGCTCCACCACAGTGCGTAGCGGCCGTCCGGGCTGAGCGTGAAGTCGCTGTTCCGGGCACTGTCGTTGATGGGGGACGGCAGGGGCTGGAGCGCGCTGCCCGCGGCGCCCACTCGATAGACGGACAGCTTGCCCTGACCACCGGGCCGGCTCGCCGCGAAGTAGAGGGTCTCGCCATGGCGCTCCGGACCCAGCTCCTGGCCGGCGCTCTGCCAGGCCTCGGGCAGGCGCCGCGGGTCGCTCCAGCGGTCGTCCTGCCACTGCGATTCGTAGAGGTCCAGATCGGGGCGCGTCCGGCCGTCGGGCCCGGGCCGATCGGAGACGAAGGTCAGCACCCGACCCTGAGCGCTCAGATGCGGGTCGGAGTCACGCCAGCGCGGGTCGCTGAAAGGCAGCGGCTGCCCGCGCTGCCACTGCCCTGCCACCCGGCGCTGCAGGAAGATCTGCGCCCGCTCGAAGCGCCGGGCGGAGCGTGCAAACACGCGCAGATCACCCTGCTCCTGCAGGTTGTAGGCCTGCTGATCCGGACCCTCCCCCAGATCCACCCGCTCCACGGTCAGCTCGGCCGCGCCCGCTGCGCCTGCAAGAGGCAGACGGAGCAGCAACGCCGCCAACACCCATGTCGCCAATCGCATCGCCATCCTCCTTGCGGAGGCATGCTAGGCAGCCACCACCCCGCTCGCCAGGGCCATGCGACGGACTCGCCCCACTTCGGCACGAAATGAGGCGAGAGGGCGCTAAGCCTCACGCGCGCGCCGGCTGAACAGCAGCGGCAGCGCCAGCAGATAGAGCACCGCCGCGATGATCCACACGCAACCCGGCCAGGAGGCCTGCGTCGCGGCGAAGCCGGCCGTGACGACCAGCGGCCCGCCAATGCCGATCAGGCTGGTCAGGCTGGCCAGCGTGCCCTGCAACTCGCCCTGGTGCTGCTCGTCCACCTGGCGCGCCAGCATGGCCTGCAGGGCCGGCAGGGCCAGCCCGCCGATGGCGAACAGCGGCAGCAGCGCAAACGGCATCCAGCCCGCCACGGCCACGCCCATGCCGACGAAACCCAGGCCATCCGCCGCCATGCCGGCCAGCAACGCGCGCTTCTCGCCGAGTTTGGCCACCATGGGCCCGGTGACAAAGGCCTGTGAGATCGCATGCAGGCCGCCATAGCAGGCCAGCGACAGGCCGGCCACCCAGGCGGTCCAGCCATAGCGGTCCTGGCCATACAGGATCCACAGCGCCGCCGGCACCTGCGACACCAGTGCCACGACGGCGAACACCCCCACCAGCGGCAGCAGGGGCCGTTTGCCCTCCAGGCGGTGCAGTGCCGAGAAGGCATTGAACTTGGCAGCGTCCAGCCGTGTCGTGCGGTTCTGGTTGGATTCGGGCAGCGCAAACCAGGCCATAGCCAGGTTCAGCGCATTCATGACGGCCGCGGCGACGAAGGGCGCGCGCAGCGACCACTCGCCCAGGCCCCCGCCAATCAGCGGCCCGACGACAAAGCCCAGGCCCATCGCGGCGCCCATCTGGCCATAGCGCTTGGCGCGATCGGCCTCGGGCGTCACATCGGTGATGTAGGCCGTGCCGACCGCCATGCTGGCGCCGGTGATGCCCGACAGCACGCGCCCGACATAGAGCCAGGCCAGGTTGGGCGCCAGCGCCATCAGCACATAGTCGGCGGCGGCGCCGGCCAGCGAGGCCAGCAGCACGGGCCGGCGGCCAAAGCGGTCGCTCAGCGCCCCCAGCACGGGCGAAAACAGGAACTGCATGGCCGCGTACACCGCCAGCAGCGCGCCGTAATGGTGGGTGGTGGCGTCGGCGCCGGCCAGCTCGCGCAGCAGGCCGGGCAGGATGGGGAACACCAGGCTCATGCCCACGGCGTCCAGCAGCAGCGTCATCAGGATGACGGTCAAGGCTCGATTCACAACAGTCTCTCTATCGTTGATAGGGATTATTCTGCCCGAAGCTCTCTATCATTGCTAGAGACATGAATGCCCGCCCTGCCGAGCCTGGATCCGGTGGTTGGGCGCGCCCGAGGGGCTGGCGAAGCGGCTCGCTGGCAAGGCGCGACGACGAAGTGGGCTCGCGCCCACGAGGAGGAGCAACGCCGCCAGCGGGCCGAAGCGCCAGATCAGCGGGCACGCAGCGCCGGTCAACGAAGTGGTGGACGTCAACGAATGACGATGGTTTTGATGAAACGAGGCTTCGATGAGTGACAAGCGGCCAACCACCGGATCCAGGCTCAACCGCGACGATGTGCTGCGCGCCGCCCTGGCGTTGCTGAACGAGGTTGGCATCGACGCCTTGAGCACCCGCAAGCTGGCCGAGCGCCTGGGCGTGCAGTCGCCGACGCTGTACTGGCACTTCAAGAGCAAGGCGGCGCTGCTGGACGCGATGTCCTCGGCCGTGCTGCTGGAAAGCCGCGCCGTCGCCACCCCGGGGCCGGACGAAGCCTGGCAGGACTGGCTGATGGAAGACGGCCGCAGCTTTCGCCATGCGCTGCTGGCCTACCGCGATGGCGCCCGCCTGCACGCCGGCACCAGGCCGGGCGAGGCGCAGCGCGGCTCCATCGAGGCGCGCCTGGGCCTGCTGTGCGCGGCCGGCTTCGAGCCGGGCCCGGCCACCGTGCTGATGATGTCGGTGGGACGTTTCGTCGTCGGCTGGGTGCTGGAGGAGCAGTCCGCGCAAGCGCCCGATGCGCCGCCGTCGTCAACGCTCAGCGGGCCGGATGCCGCGCAATACCCGCTGCTGGCGGCCGGCTGGGCGGCCACGGTGGGCGGCGATGCCGACGCCCTGTTTGAGCGCGCCTTGCGGCTGTTGATCGACGGCGCTAGGCCGGCCGCGTCGCGACGAACAGGCTGACCAGGCACAGCGCCATGCCGCCGATGGCCAGCGGCGTCGCCTGCCAGCCCTCCAGCACGGCCGACACGATCAGCGCGATGACCGGCACCAGCACGCCCACCAGCGCCGCCTGCGCCGGCCCGCGCCGCTCGGCCAGCTTGTAGTACAGCGTGAAGGCGATGACGGAGCCGAAGGCGGCCAGGTAGACGAGGCTGCCGACATAGGTCCAGGCCCCGTCGAAAGCCAGGCCATGGCCCATGCCCACCGACATCAGCAGCAGGAAGAGGGCGCCATAGCCCATGCTCCAGGCCAGCACCGGCACCAGGGCCAGGCCGCGGCGCATCAGCACCAGCGTGAAGAAGCCGCCGATGCAGGCGACGACGACCGCGAAGAAGCTCAAGCCCAGGCCCAGCGCCGCATCCGGCCGCGCGCCGGTGGACGCCAGCTCGGGCCAGAAGATCAGCGCCACGCCCAGCACCGCGCCGCTGCTTGCTGCGAGGAAGCGCCGGCTGACCGGCTGGCGCCACAGCATCCAGGCGACG
Source organism: Roseateles sp. P1_C1_2 (assembly GCF_056406535.1). Lineage (NCBI taxonomy): Bacteria > Pseudomonadati > Pseudomonadota > Betaproteobacteria > Burkholderiales > Sphaerotilaceae > Roseateles > Roseateles sp. P1_C1_2. The sequence goes on along the minus strand of NZ_JBFUAB010000004.1, from coordinate 34,277 downwards.
AAGGCGTTCATGAACACCAGCAGGCAGAACAGCACCGCCACGAGGCCGCTCGGCACGAAACGCTCGGCTTCGTAGATGGCCCAGTAGTTGCCGGCGTACTGGATGACGCCGGTGCCCAGCATGTAGGCATGTGAGTAGGCGGGCAGCTTCAGCGAAGTGCCCTGCCAACGCGCCAGCGCCGCCAGCATCAGCGCCGCGATCAGGAAGCGCCAGCCCACCGACGTCAGCGCCGGCACCGTCGACGCCAGCTGGTAGAGGATGACGTGCCAGGTGCTGGCCCAGATCAGCACCGGGGCCAGGAAGAGGAACCAGATGGGCAGGCGGCCGGACTTGTCTCCCGCCATCAGGCCGCGCGCTTGAAGGTGGCCAGCAGTGCGCCGGCCGCGACGAACAGCGAGCCGAACACGCGGTTCAGCAGCTTGATGTGGCTCTCGCTCTTCAAGGCCGCCAGCACGCGTGCCGCCAGCACCGTGTAGCCGGCCATGACGACGAGGTCGGTGAAGGCCAGCGTGCCGCCGATGACGAGGTATTGCGGCGCCAGCGCCGCGTGCAGGTCGAGGAACTGCGGCACGACGGCCAGCAGGAAGACCGTGCCCTTGGGGTTGACGGCATTGATGCCCCAGCCGCGCAGCACCAGCTGGCGGCGCGTGACGCTGGCAGCGCCCTCATCCGCGGCGGCCAGCGGCTTGGCCGGCGCGCGCCATTGCTGCACGCCGAGATAGATCAGATAGGCCACGCCCGCCCATTTGACGAGGGCAAAGCCCAGCGACGAGGCCGCGATCAGCGCACCCAGGCCGGCGCTGACGAGGACGACCTGGGTCAGGATGCCCAGGATGAGGCCGAAGGTCATGAAATAGCCGCGCTTGAAACCGTGCGACAGGCCGGCGCTCATCGCCGCCACGGCACCCGCGCCGGGCGACAGGCTGATGGCCCAGGACGCGGCAAAAAAGGCCAACCAGACCGAGAACTCCATCACGGACTCCATCCAAATAACTGCACAGTCGGCGAGTCTGCCACGCGGCAAGCCAGTTGGTGCCAGAGCTACTCGCTGCGCTCGGGCGGTCTGGCACGCAAAACATAAGATCTCCCGATGCTGAAGGCCCTTTTCTCGCTGCCCCGCAGCGTCTGGCTGCTGGGGCTGATCAGCCTTGTCAACGACAGCGCCAGCGAACTGGTCTACCCCCTCGTGCCGCTCTATTTGAGCGGCGTGCTGATGGCCGGCCCGCGCGTGCTCGGTCTCATCGAGGGTGTGGCCGAAGCGCTGGCCAGCCTGCTCAAGCTGTGGGCCGGCGTCATGGCGGACCGCAGCGGCCGCAGCAAGCCCTGGGTCGTCGCTGGCTATGGCCTGGCCGGGCTGGCGCGGCCGGCCATCGCCTTCGTGACCGGCTGGCCGCTGCTGCTGGCCCTGCGCCTGACCGACCGCGTCGCCAAGGCCGTGCGCGCCGCGCCGCGCGACGCGCTGCTGGCCGCCAGCATCGGGCCCGGCCAGCGCGGCCTGGCTTTCGGCCTGCACCGGGCCATGGACAACGCCGGCGCCGTCATCGGCCCGCTGCTGGCCTGGGCGCTGCTGAGCGCTGGCGTGCCGCTGGGCCAGGTCTTTCTGTGGGCCATCCTGCCCGGCCTGCTTTGCCTGGCCCTGACCCTGGCGGTACAGGAAGCCCCACCGCCCACCGCCGCGCCACCGCGCTTCAGCTGGACGCTGGCCGGCATGCCTCCGCCGCTGCGGCGCTACCTCGTTGTCGTCGCACTGTTCACGCTGGGCAATTCCAGCAATATGTTCCTGCTGCTGCGCGCCAGGGAGCTCGGCGTGGCCGAGGCGCAGGTACCGCTGCTGTGGGCGGCGGTATCGGGCGTCGCGGCGGTGTTCGCGCTGCCGCTGGGCGGGCTGTCGGACCGCGTCGGCCGTGTGCGCCTGCTGGTGGCCGGCTACGTCGCCTATGCCCTCTTCTACATCGGCATGGCCGGGTTCGCGGCGCCCGGCTGGCGGCTCTATGCGCTGTTCGCGCTCTACGGCATCTTCATGGCCGCGACGGAGGGCGTGGAGCGCGCCCTGCTGGCCGACCTGGCGCCACCCGAGCAGCGCGGCACGGCGTTTGGCTGGTTCAACCTGACCATGGGCGCCATGCTGCTGCCGGCTTCGCTGCTGTTTGGTTGGCTGTGGGAGGGCCTGTCGGCCACCGTCGCCTTCGGCTTCTCGGCAGGTTGCGCCCTGCTCGCCGCGCTGCTGCTGATGCTGTGGGTCAGGCCGCCAGAATCGCGCCCATGAATCGCGAGCCCTCCGTCCAGCGCGAGATCGTCAGCACGCGCCGCTGGCTGCAGACCCGTCGCTGGCTGCGCCTGCACGTGGGTCTGATCGCCCTGTGCTGCCTGGCCTGCCTGTGGTGCAGCGGCGCGCTGCTGCGCAAACTGGGCGTGGATGCGCTGTCGCTGCGCTTCGGCCTCAGCCTTGCTGTCAGCTATGGCGTCTATCTGCTGTTGCTGCGGCTGTGGGCGGCTTATCTGCTGAGCCGGGAGCATGGGGACGCAGCGGATGCCATCGATGTGGCCGATATCGCCGTCGACGCCGGGCTCGGCGACGGCATCGCTTCCGTCCTCGACGCGGCATCCGGCCTGGATGAAGGCGCCCTGGTGCTGCTGCCCATCGCTGCCCTCGTCGGCATGGCTGTCTTGCTGGCGGGCGTGCTGGGCGCGGGCGTGAGCCTGCTCTTCGGCGTGGAGGTGCTGATGGCCGTGTCGGTCGAGGTGGCCCTTGCCGCCTTCGCTGCAGGCCTGGCCTGGCGGCACCAGCGCCAGTTCGAACGTGGCGGCTGGCTGCGCTGCGCGTTGCAGCACACCTGGGTCGGCGCCCTGGTCTTGCTGCTGGCCGGCGTGGGCCTGGGCGCGGCGCTGGATCACTGGGTGCCCGAGGCCGAGTCGCTGCCGCATGCCGTCAGGATCTGGCACTCGCACTGACGACAATGGCCGCATGGCCACCAGCAAAAGCATCTACACCTGTACCGAGTGCGGCGGCACCAATGCCAAGTGGCTGGGCAAATGCCCCCACTGCGGCGCCTGGAACACGCTGACCGAAGGCACCGCCGAACCCACCGGCGGCGTCAAGAACCGCTACCAGTCGCTGGCCAAGAGCCAGCCCGTCGCGACGCTGTCCGAGATCGAGGCCAGCGACTTCGAGCGCACCCCCACCGGCCAGGAGGAACTGGACCGCGTGCTGGGCGGCGGCATCGTCGCCGGCGGCGTCGTGCTGATCGGTGGCGACCCAGGCATTGGCAAGTCGACGCTGCTGCTGCAGGCCGTTGAATCACTCAGCCAGACGCCGGTGACGGGCCGCTCCCGAGCCGGCGACACCCCCTCGGGGGGCGGGCTCGGCACACCGAGCCCTGGGGGCCAACAGTTCCTCAAGGTCTTGTACGTGACCGGCGAGGAAAGCGGCGCCCAGGTCGCGATGCGCTCGCGGCGCCTGGGCCTGTCGGGCACCAGGGTGCGCGTGCTGGCCGAGATCAGCCTGGAGCGCATCCTCGCCACCATCGAGGTCGAGGAGCCGGACTTCTGCGTCATCGATTCCATCCAGACGCTCTACTCCGAGCAGCTGTCGTCCGCGCCCGGCTCGGTGGCCCAGGTGCGCGAATGCGCGGCGCAGCTGACCCGCACCGCCAAGGCGCGCGGCTGCGCCATCGTGCTGGTGGGCCATGTGACCAAGGAGGGCGCGCTGGCCGGCCCGCGCGTGCTGGAGCACATCGTCGACACGGTGCTGTATTTCGAAGGCGACACGCACAGCAGCTTCCGCCTCGTGCGGGCCATCAAGAACCGCTTCGGCGCCGTCAACGAGATCGGCGTGTTCGCGATGACGGAGAAGGGGCTCAAGGGCGTGGCCAACCCGAGCGCCATCTTCCTGTCCACCCACGCCGAGCCGGTGCCGGGCAGCTGCGTGCTCGTCACGCTGGAAGGCACGCGGCCGCTGCTCGTCGAGCTGCAGGCGCTGGTGGACAGCGGCGGCGTCAGCCCGCGGCGGCTGTCGGTCGGCCTGGACCGTGACCGCCTGGCGATGCTGCTGGCCGTGTTGCACCGGCATGCCGGCGTCGCGACCGGTGACCAGGACGTCTTCGTCAACGCCGTCGGCGGCGTGCGCATCAGCGAGCCGGCCGCCGACCTGGCCGTGCTGCTGGCCATCCAGAGCAGCCTGCGGGGTCGGGCCTTGCCTCGCGGCTTCATCGCCTTTGGTGAAGTGGGCCTGGCCGGCGAAGTGCGCCCAGCGCCGCGCGGCCAGGAGCGGCTCAAGGAGGCCGCCAAGCTGGGTTTCAGCGTCGCCATCGTGCCCAAGGCCAATGCGCCCAAGAAGGCCATCGAGGGCCTGACCATCCACGCCGTCGATCGCGTCGAGCAGGCCATCGAGGTCTTGCGCGGCCTGATCTGAAACTGAGACAACAGGTTTCCATGGTGCACGCCGAGGCAAAGTCTGCTTAGGATGGGCACTCCCAAAGGAGGAGCCTTCATGTCCGATCCCGCCAATCTCAGGCAACACGTCCGCACCGACTTTCTCGCCGCCCAGCACGACGCCGATTCCCTGCCGGGCTGGGTCTTCAAGCCGGTGCAGTTCAGCCGCGGGCCGGCCGGCCTCGTGCTGAACATGAGCGACGGCGGCCTGCAGGTGATGACGAGCGCCACCGAGCCGCTGACCGACGACAAGTACGAGGTCGTGCTGCTGCTGGGCCGCGCCGACATGGATGACGACGAAGAGCAGGTCTCCTGGTTCAACGGCGTCGTCGAGCGCAAATGGTCGCGACCCGTGCCCCGCATGGGCATCCTGCACGGCATGTGCTTCACGGCGCGCAACTCGACGGCCGAACAGTTCCTGAACGGCCACCAGGCGGCCCTCGAATCCGGCCAGTGGGTGCGCTGCGTGCTGCTCAAGGCCGCTAAATGAAACCCCTCGTCCAACGAGTACGTTGGCCGGTCCCCCGGGGGGACGGCGATGCTTGCGGCATGGAACCGCAAGCACATCGCCTGCGCGGGCCGGCTAGGGAGCGGCCCGGCGCTCGGCCCGCAAGCTGCGGAGACGGCTGCTCCGCCAAAGCGACATAGGCAACACACATGGACCACTGCGGCCGCCTGCTGGACCACGTGCATCTGCGCGTGAGCGACCTGGCGGCCAGCCGGCGCTTCTACCGTGCGGCGCTGGAGGCCATCGGTCGGCTCGATGCCTTCGGCGAGGCGCCCGGCTGCTTCTATGCGGACGAGTTCTATGTCGACAAGGCCGAGGGCCGCGTCTCGCATGTGCATCTGGCCTTCCAGGCTCGCAGCGAGGACGAGGTCAGGCGCTTCCACGCCATGACGCTGTCGGCGGGTGGCCGCGATCACGGCACCCCGGGGCCGCGCCCCTATCACCCGGGCTACTTCGCCGCCTTCGTGCTGGACCCGGACGGCAACAACATCGAGGCCGTCTACCATGGGCCGACGCAGCGGTCGGCCGACAGCGTCGAGATCACGCGGCTCTAGGATGTGCGCCATGAGCGCACTGCCCCCGCCCCCTTATTACGCCGTCATCTTCACCAGCCAGCGCACGCCTGTGGACGGCGGCTATGGCGACATGGCCGACCACATGGTGGCACTGGCGGCCGAGCAGCCGGGTTATCTCGGCGTGGAAAGCAGCCGTGGCGAGGATGGCCTGGGCATCACGGTCTCCTACTGGCGCAGCCCCGAGGACATCGCTGCCTGGCGCCGCAACGCCGAGCACAAGATCGCCCGCGACACCGGCCGCAGCGACTGGTACCAGCACTACACGCTGCGCGTCGCCAAGGTCGAGCGCGCCTACGCCTGGCAGCGTGAGGACGGCCAGCAGGACCCGCAATCGTGAACCCGTGGATCGGCGTTGGGCTGGCACTGGCCGCCCTGATCCTCGGCGGACTGCTGCTCGGCTGGCAGGGCGCCATCTTCGCGACGACGGGCATCGTCTTCTGGCTGCTGCTGCAGATCTCGCGCCTGATGCGGGTCATGAAGGTGGCCGGCGCGGCACCGCTGGGCTCGGTGGCCAACGCGGTGATGCTGAACAGCAAGCTGCACGCCGGCATGAAGCTGGTCGACCTGATCGGCCTGGCCGGCAGCCTGGGTGTGAAGCAGGCGCCCGAGACCTTTGTCTGGCGCGACGCCGGCGGCGACGCGGTCGAGGTCAAGCTCGTGAAAGGCAAGCTCGTCGAGTGGCGGCTGATCCGCGCGGACGGCTCTTCGTAAAATCGCCGGTTTCCACCCCGCACGCACTGGAGTAACGATGGTTCCCGCCCCCCTGCATGACCGCGACGGCAAGATCTGGATGGACGGCGAGCTCGTCGACTGGCGCGACGCCAAGATCCACGTGCTGACCCACACCCTGCACTACGGCTGCGGCGCCTTCGAGGGCGTGCGCGCCTATGACACGGTCAACGGCACGGCCATCTTCCGCCTGCAGGAGCACACCCAGCGCCTGTTCAACAGCGGCAAGATCCTGCGCATGAAGATCCCCTTCTCGATGGAGCAGGTCAACGAGGCGACACGCGAGGTCGTCAAGGCCAACGGCCTGAAGAGCGCCTACATCCGCCCGCTGATCTGGATCGGCTCCGAGAAGCTGGGCGTCAGCCCCAAGGGCAACCAGGTGCACCTGATGGTGGCCGCCTGGAGCTGGGGCGCCTACCTGGGCGAGGAAGGCATGCGCCGCGGCATCCGCGTCAAGACCAGCTCCTACACGCGCCACCACGTCAACATCACGATGACGCAGGCCAAGACGGTGTCCAACTACACCAACTCCATCCTCGCCAACATGGAGGCCACCGACGACGGCTATGACGAGGCGCTGCTGCTGGACGCCTCCGGCTTCGTGTCCGAGGGTGCGGGCGAGAACCTCTTCGTCATCAAGGGCGGCGTCGTCTACACGCCCGACCTGTCGGCCGGCGCGCTGAACGGCATCACGCGCAACACCATCTTCTCGATCTGCCAGGACCTGGGCCTGAAGCTGGTCGAGAAGCGCATCACCCGCGACGAGGTCTATATCTGCGACGAGGCCTTCTTCACCGGCACCGCCGCCGAAGTGACGCCCATCCGCGAGCTGGACCGCATCGAGATCGGATCGGGCTCGCGTGGCCCCATCACCGAGAAGATCCAGTCGGCCTTCTTTGACATCGTCAACGGCCGCAACCCCAAGTACGCCGAGTGGCTGACCGCCGTCTGAAATGAACTGCCCCTCGCCCAGCCTCGCGTCGCTGAACGCGAGCGAGTCCTGTCGGTCTTGCAGACCGAGCTGCGGCATGAGCCGCAGCTCTTCGGCAGGCACATCGCGCCCACTGGGCGCCATGTGTCCGGCCTCAGCCCCCGGGGGGACGGCGATGCTTGCCGGTTCGACCGGCAAGCACATCGCCAGCGCGGGCCGGCTAGGGAGCGGCCCGGCGCTCGGCCCGCAAGTCACGCGCCGCGAAACGGACAACTGAGAGAAAAACATGAGCACCACCACCACGCCCCCCGCGACCGTCGAAGTGACCGCCAAGGACTGCAACGACAACGGCACCGTCTTCTGCCCGAATCCGAAGATGCCGCTGTGGAGCACGCATCCCAAGGTCTTCATCGACCTGACCCATGGCGGCCAGGGCCAGTGCCCTTACTGCGGCACCGCCTACAAGCTGAAAGCCGGCGAGGTCGTCGGCGGGCATCACTGAGCTAGCGCATCAGCGCGGCGGCCTTGCGGCTGCCGCGGCGCTGGGCGTCCAGGTCGGCCTCCAGCGCGCGCTCGCCGGCCGACAGCGACCTCACCACGCCCATCGCCAGCCCGCTCTGGTCCAGGTTCTGGCCCCAGGTGAGCCCGGCACGCAACGGAACCGGCGCCGCCAGGCCGTTGGTGAAGCCCGCCGGCAGCCACGGCATGGTCTGGGCCAGCACCAGGGCCACGCGCGGCTTGATGGCCGCGTCACCCACACGGCCGCGCTGGCCCCAGCTCACGGTCTGGTCGGCGCTCGCGCCGCTCAGGAATTGCGGCGTCACCGCGACGTCGCGCAGCACGCCATGGCGCAACTGCATCAGCGCCTCCTCGGCCAGCATGGCCGCATCCTCGCGCGGCACGCTCTGGCCGGTGGGCCAGGAGTAGCTGTAGTCGTCGGTGACACGGTCGCTGCTGAAGAACCCGACGATGTCAGCCGGCTGGTAGCTGCGCTGCACCGCCGTGGAGGCCACACCGAAGAACTGCACCCGCCCCAGGTCGACCATCTGCTGCGAGTAGAACGGCAGCTGCGTGCGCAACTGCTCCGACGCCGTGTTGGCCGGCACCGCCTCGTAGACGCGCAGGCCCGTGTTCAGCAGCAGCTGCACGCGCGGCGGCAGGAAGTCGTTGGCATGCGTCAGCTCGTGATACAGCAGGCGGCCCAGCGCCGGGATCAGCGCGGCGCTGTCGCGTGAGGCGCGCTCCAGCACGGCACTGCGACCGCCGGCCGACTTGTTGCCCTGCACATAGCGCCACAGCATGGCGTAGGCGAGGTCATTGCCGTAGTCGCTGCGCGGGTCGGGGGCCTCGCTGACCGTGTCGCGCTCGGCGGCCGTCTGCCAGAGATAGTCGGCGTCGAGATAGATGGCGCCGGTGGCGCTCCAGTAGAAGGCTGGCCTCACCCGGCCGCCGATGACGATGGCCGTGGTCGCGTTGAGCAGGCGGCGGAAGTCGCCGTTGACGTCCTGCTCGCGCAAAAAGGCCTCGAAGCGCTGGCCCATCCAGTCGTTGGACACCAGCACGCGCGCCATCACCTGCTCCACCGTCGGCAGCTCGCCGCGCGTCTCGGTGCCCAGGATGGGCAGGCGGCCCAGGGTGCAGAGGTTGTTGTTGCTCAGCGCCGGTGTGTAGATGCACTCACGCAGTTCCGCCGCACGCGCGCTGCCGGCCACATAGGGGTAGACGCGCGAGGACAGGTTGCCGCTGCCGAACAGCGGCGACGCGGCCGCCGGCGGCGCGGCCTGCAGCAGCAGGCTGAAGTCCTGGGTGAAGCTGCGGCCATCGGCCAGCGTGACCTCGGCACGCAGGCGCAGCAGGCTGTCTTCGGCCACCGCAGGCGCCGTGAAGATGACGCGCCACTGGGTGGCGTCGCCGAGACTGACGTCGGGGCCATCGACGCGGCTCCAGCGCACGCGGGCCAGCGGGTAGTCGGCCACGGCCAGGCCGTCGACCCAGGCGCGCAGCGAGGTCTGGCCGCCCGCCCACACCGACGGTTCGCCGCGGATCACCATCGCCGCCGCACCGGCAGCGGCGGCGGTGAACTCGGCCGAACCGCTGTAGCTGGCGCCCTTGGCGTCGGTGAAGTCCACGCTGAAGGCATGGCGGCCCGCGGCTGTCGGCGTGACGCTGAGCGCCTGCGAGCGGGCCGACCCCAGGGCCAGCGTGGCACCGTCGGTCTGGCGCCACTGCACGGTCTCCAGCCGCGAGCCGGCGCAGGCGAGCACGGCCACCTCCTGGTTGCGCCCCACGCTGGCCGTGGCCGGCAGGGCCAGCCGCGCGACGGAGCCGCTCAGGCATTGCGTGCCCAGCGGCGGCACCGTCGTCGGGCCGGGTGCGGGCGACGCATCACCCCCCCCACCGCCACCGCAGGCGGCCAGCAACAGGCAAAGCAAGACGGGTGCTACGGATTTCAACGATGGCATCGGGAGGATTCTGGCAAGGTGTCGGCCGGCGGCAATGTAGCGCCCCCGCCCAGGCTGCCAAGATCACCCGGTGCGGGTAGTTTTCACGCGCCCTAGGACTTGCGTGCGCGGCCCAGCAGCACCAGGGCGATGCCGCCCAGGATGGCGCAGGAGGCCCACAGCAGCCGCGCCGTCAGCGCCTCGCCCAGCAGCAGCACGCCACCGAGCGCCGCCAGCGGCGGCACCGACAGCTGCAAGGTGGCGGCGCGCATGGCCGTGAGCCCCGGCAGGGCCGCGTACCAGATCACATAGCCCAGGCCCGAGGTCACGCCCCCCGAGGCCATGGCCAGCAGCGCACCACGCGGCTGCGCTTGCCAGCTGCCCCACAGGCACAGGCTCAGCAGCAGGCACAGCGGCAGGGCACGCAGGAAATTGCCCGCCGTGGCCGCCAGCGCGTCGGTCTTGCCGCGGCCGCGCAGCGAATAGACGCCCCAGCCGAGGCCGGCCAGCGCCATCAGGGCCGCACCCAGGGGCGGCGGCGCCTCCAGCCCCGGCGCGACCAGATAGACCAGGCCGCCCAGGGCCAGCACCAGGCCGGCCCAGCCACCGGCGGCAAAGCGCTCGCCGGCGCGCAGGCCGGCGCTGAACATCGTCAGCTGCACGGTGGCAAACAGGATCAGCGCGCCGCTGCCGGCCGACAGGCTGACATAGGCGAAGGCGAAGCCCGCCATATAGAGCCACAGCATCACGGCAGCCAGCCAGTCGGGAGGCTGGGCCGTCACACGCCGGCGGGCCAGCAGCAGCAGCACGGCCACGCCGGTGGCCACGCGCAGCGTCGCGAAGCTGGCCGGGTCGATGCTGCCCTGCTGCAAGGCAAGCCGACACAGCAGCGAATTGGCCGCAAAGGCCCCCATCGCCAAGGCGCAAAGCAGCAGCAGGCGGCCGCGCGTCACGGCCCACCGCCCCACAGCGCCAGCAACGCGGCCGCCGCCAGCAAGGCCCAGCCCAGCGGCGCGCTGAGCCGGCGCCCGCCAGCCAGGTTCTTTTCGGCGGCCATCACGGCGGCCAGCACCAGCATCCAGCCCAGGTGGCCCATGCCGACGACGAACATCAGCAGCATCAGCGCCCAGCAGCAGCCGATGCAGAACAGCCCATGGCTGGCGCCCAGCCGCCAGGCCTGCCAGTGCGGGCGGCGGCCGCGCCAATGGGCCATGACAAAGCTCAGCGGCGTGCGGCATTGCTCCAGGCAACGGTATTTCAGTGCCGAGAACTGGAAGGCCCCGGCCCCCGCCAGCGTGGCCACGCCTATCCACGCGGCCCGGTCGGCCAGCCAGGGCACGCCACTCACGCCAGCCAGCAAGGCCTCATGGGCCCCATGGGCCAGCACACCGAACAAGCCCCAGACAGTCAGATAGCCCGCGCCCAGCAGGCCCAGCAACCGGCCCTGGTCACTGCGGCCGGCCGTGACGCGCTCGAACACGTCGAACAGCGGCAGCGTCGTCGGCAGCATCATGGCGATGCACATCAGCAGCCAGGCCAGCGCCGCCAGCGCTGAGGGCAGCCACCAGCCGCCACCGGGCAGCGTGCGGCAAAGCGCCGCCAGCGGCCCAGTCCAGCCACCGTGATCGAGGTAGCGCGCATGGGGACTCAGGCTCCAGGCCCACAGCAGGGCCCAGGCCAGCAGCACCAGCGCCGCGAATACCGGCAGGAAGGCGCGGCGATGGCGTGCCGCGCGGCCATCACGGCCGCCGGCCAACGCTTCAAGCATCGAATACGAAGATGCTCTGGAGGGCGTTGTGGCCCTTGAGGTCGAGGTCGATGCCGAGCGCGGCGTTCTTCGAGCGGTAGCGCGGCGCCTTGCCGACGAAGACAGGCGCGCCCGGCACCGTCGAGAACACCGTGTCCGACAGCGTCGTCTGGCCACCGGTGGCGCCGAGGTAGGGCTCCAGCTCGGCGTAGTAGTCGCTGCCGATCTCCAGCGTGCCCTTGCCGCCTTGCACGTCGAAGCGGATGTCGGCGCGCTCGACCGACACGACGGTGCCGATCAGCTTGGCCAGATCGGCCACCGGCCCGCCCGCCTGGCCGGTATAGACCTTGAGCAGCGCCTGCTCCTGCGCCGCGCTGGCCTTGGCATCCACAAAGATGGCGGCCGTCCAGTTGCCCTGCAGGATGTTGCCGGGCACATGGGCCACGGCGGCGATGGTCAGGCCCGAGACATCGGTGCCCTCGATGACGCCCTTGTCGATGCGCCACGACACGATGGTGTCGCAGGTCCCGTTGTCGGGGTCCTCGCCGATCCAGCAAGGACAGAGCACCTTGCAATTGCAGACCTCCAGCAGCCGACCTTCGAGGTGATAGCCCATGAGCCCCTCCTGCGCTGAACCGTCGATGCCGCGCCCGCGGCAAGGCGTGGCGATGCTACGCCGCGGTGGCGGCGCCGGCGCGCTTTCGTCAAGGCGCTCTACCTACAATGGAATGATGCCCCGCTCCGCCGCCCAGACCGCCGCCCTGCTCGCTTCGCCCGACGACACCGAGGCCCAGTTCTACGAGGCCCTGCAGCACGCCGACCTCGACCATCTGATGGCCCTGTGGGCCGATGACGAGGAAGTGGCCTGCGTCCATCCCGGCGGCCCGCGCATCGTCGGCCTGCCCGCCATCCGCGCCGCCTTCGAGGCCGTGTTCCAGCGTGGCGCCGTCAGCGTCCACCCGGAGCGTGTGCGCCGCCTGCACAGCGGCGACTGCGCCATCCACCATGTGCTGGAGCGCGTGCAACTGCATGGTGAAGCCCAGCAGTCCTGGGTCATCGCGACCAATGTCTATCTGAAGACGGCGCTCGGCTGGCGCCTGGTGCTGCACCACGCCAGCCCCGGCAATGCGGGCGACGTGCAGGAACTGGTGGCTGACGCCGGCACCCTGCACTAGGACTTCGGCGCCATGCAGTACCGAGCGCCTCGCTGGCTTCCCGGCGGCCATGCCCAGACCATCTGGCCCGCCCTCTTCAGCCGCCAGCACGACGGCCCGCCGCCCGACTGGACGCGCGAGCGCTGGGACACGCCGGACGGCGACTTCATCGACGTCGACTTCCTGGCCGATGCGCCGGCGAACGCTCCCCTGTTCGTGTTGTTCCACGGCCTGGAGGGCGACCGCAGCAGCCACTCCAGCGTCGCCTTCGCCAGCGCCGCCCGCGCGCGCGGCTGGGCCATGGCCCTGCCGCATTTCCGCGGCTGCTCGGGCGAGCTGAACCGCGGCCCGCGCGCCTACCACTCGGGCGACTACGAGGAAGTCGGCTGGATATTGCAGCGCCTGCGCGAGCGCCACGGCCGGCCCCTGCTCGTCGCCGGCGTGTCCCTGGGCGGCAATGCGCTGATGCGCTGGGCCGAGGAGGCCGGCCACAGCGCGGCCCACATCGCCCAGGCCGTCAGCTCGATCTGCTCGCCCATCGACCTGGCCGCCGCCGGCGCGGCCATCGACCGCGGCTTCAACAAGCAGGTCTATGCGCGCCGTTTCCTGCGCACCATGATCCCGAAGGCCCTGCGAAAGCTGCAGCAGCACCCGGGCCTGTTCGACGGCGAGCGGCTCCAGCGCGCGTCGACCATCTACGAGTTCGACAACCTCTTCACCGCGCCACTGCACGGCTTCAGGAACACCGAGGATTACTGGGCCCGCGCGGCGGCCAAACCGCATCTGCACCGCATCCGCATCCCGGCCCTGGTGCTGAACGCGCGCAACGACCCCTTCGTGCCCGGCCACAGCCTGCCGCATGCCGCTGAAGTGGGCGCCCATGTGACACTCTGGCAACCCGGCCATGGCGGCCACGTCGGCTTCCCGGCCGGGCGGCTGCCGGGCCATCTGCTGACCATGCCCGAGCAGGTCTGCGACTGGCTCTGGAGGCACCGCTGATGGACCCCATCGTCGAAGCGGCCCTGAAGAAGTGGCCCAACGTCCCGCACTGCTACGGCTGGCTGGCATTGGACGCGCGCGGCGACTGGTATATGCGCGACGAGCGCATCCAGCACGCCGGGCCCTTTCCCGAGGTCAAGGGCAGCCGCATCAACCACGACAAACTGCGCGCCTTCATCGAGCGCAATTACGCCTCGGACGAGGCTGGCTGCTGGTTCTTCCAGAACGGCCCGCAGCGCGTCTATGTGGAGCTGGAATCCACGCCCTGGGTCTGGCGCCTGCAGCCCGATGGCCGCGTGCTCGGCCACACCGGCACCGAAGCCTCCGTGCAGTCGAGCTGGCTGGACGAGGCCGGGCGCCTCTACCTGCTCGCGGACCTCGGCCTGGGCCTGGTGCACACGGCCGACATGGGCCCGGCTGCAGACGCCGTCGAGCAGGGGCGCTGGGCGCCGCAGGAATGCCTGTCGGGCGAGCTGCCGCAGCGCTTCGGCTTCGTGCGACGGCCGATGCCTGATCCAGCCTGAGCCAGAAACGACAAGGGCTGCCGAAGCAGCCCTTTGCGGGATTCAAGCCTGAGCTTTACTGCGCGGCCGAGGCTGCCGGTGCCGGCATCTTGGGCTCGTCGAACTTGGCGCCACCGTTGTTGGCCATATAGGCCACGGCGCGGGCAACTTCGAAGTCGCTGAAGTCGCCGCCACCCTGCGGGCCCATATTGCCCTTGCCCTTGAGGGCCGAATGCACCAGCGCGTCGAAGCCGCTCTTGATGCGCGGGCCCCAGGCCGCGGCGTCGCCCAGCTTGGGAGCACCGGCCGCGCCGGTGGCGTGGCAGGCCGAGCACTGGGCCTGGAAGACCTGTTCGCCCGACTTCATCGTGGCGGCGTCGTTGACGTCCTTGACCTCGACATGGGCCACAGGCGCGATGCGCGCGGCGACGGCCTGGGCTTCGAAGGCAGCCGTGCCAGCGGCCGGCTTGGTGTCGGTGGTCACATAGTTGGCCAACAGGATGATGACGATGACCGGCACCACGAAGGCGAACAGCACGGCCCAGGCCAGTTGCTGGGGGGTCTTGATCGGCCCCGTGTGGGCGTCGTCGTGGTCGTGATCGTGGCTGGCGCTCATGAAATCCTCTTGTCGATCTGCGTCGGGCTGTCTGCTTGTGCTCATGTCGGCTGGCTGCGCGACACGAAAAACCGCCGAATTATAGGCAGGCCCCAGCCCCGCCCCAGGGGCGCCGACCCCGGCTGCTAGAATGGACGGCTTCGCGCCCGTAGCTCAATGGATAGAGTACTGCCCTCCGAAGGCAGGGGTTGTTGGTTCGATCCCAACCGGGCGCACCAGCGAATCAAGCACTTAGCTTCACAGCCAAGTGCTTTTTTGTTGGGTGTACCGTAAAGGCACCTTGGCATTTGGAGATGTCTCGGCGGTCAGCCGAGCTTCACCAGGTTCAGGATGGTTAGCGGGCCGCCAGGGAATTGCACCAGCCTGCCCTCGTTCACACCGCCAAGGTCTATGGGCGCGAAGCCCAGCCGCGCGGCCAGATCGGCCACGGCCTTCTTCGCATCGGCATCTGGGCCCGACACGAACAGCACGCGGCGGCCACCGTCGGCTTGCGGGTTGGTGCCCAACACGGCGGCCGGCAGATGGTTGAATGCCTTGACCACGCGTGCACCGGGCACCAGCGCCGCCACCGCTTCGCTAGAGGCTAGCCCGCCCAGGTCCACGGCTTGGTAGGACGGGACTTGAACCGCATTGTTGGTGTCCACGACGATGCGACCGTTCCAGGGGCCGAGGTCTTTGAGTGCGTCGGGCAGGCGCGGCCAGTTGACGGCCACGAACACGAGGTCGGCCTGGGCGGCTTCCCTCACGCTGACGGCCTTGATCTGAGGACCCAGTTCGTCGGTCAGCGCCTTCAACGACTGCGGGCCGCGACTGTTGGCAATGGAGGCGGCGATGCCGTTACGGGCGAGTTGGCGAGCGATGACGGAGCCGATGGCACCGGCGCCGATGATGGAAATGTTCATGAGCTGGCTTTCAGGTGATGTTGAGGATTTGCGTTGCCGGGATGAACTCTAGGCACCTCACCAATTCACCGATAGTTGTAGCGGACTAGAATCAGTTTCAAGTATTCGTTGAGATACCGGCATGGAAACCCTGGCCAACCTGGAGTCCTTCGTGCGTAGCGCCGAGACGGGCAGCTTCTCGTCGGCGGCACGCCGGCTGGCGCTGACGCCCGCGGCCATCAGCCGCAACGTGGCACAGCTGGAACGCAATCTCGGTGTCAGACTGTTCCAGCGCAGCACACGCGGGCTGACGTTGAGCGAGGCGGGCGAGCGTTTCCTGGCATCGGTACGAGGTGGGCTGGACAGCATCCAGGGCGCCATCGCGGACATCACCGTCAACGCCGGGCAGCCGGCCGGCGTGCTCAAGCTCAACGCGCCTCCGGGCATAGGCATGGACTTCTTGCTACCGCTGATGCCCGCCTTCATGGAGCGCTACCCCGCGGTAACGCCGGATTGGACCTTCGACAACCGGCCGCTGGACCTGATCGCCGCGGGCTTTGACGCCGCCGTCGGCGGTGGCTTTGACCTGCCTTCGGGCATGGTGGCGCGCGAGTTGGGACGGCTGCATCTGGTCGCCGTCGCGTCGCCCGCGTTCCTGCGCGGCAAGCGCCGCCCCAAGGACCCGGTGGGTCTGGCCAACCTTGCGGGCATCGTGATGCGCTCGCCCTTACATGGCCGCCCTCGCAACTACGTCATGCGCAACGGCACGGGTGCCGAGATGGCTGCGACGCTCAAGCCCGTGATGTTCGTCAACGGGCCGGATGCTCTCTGCCCCGCCGCGCTGCTGGGTCTGGGCGTGGCCTTGGTGGCCATGCCGCATGCGCTGCCACATCTGCAAAGCGGTGCGTTGGAGCGGCTGCTACCCGACTGGCACAGCGACGTCGGCCCGCTTTCACTGTATTTCGCCAGCCAGAAACTGCTGCCCGCCAAGACGCGTGCCTTTGTGGATTTCGTGACCCAGGCCTTCGGGGAGCAGAAGGTGGCGCAAGCCCTCTCGACCAGGAACCGGGCAAGCGGCGAAGGGCGCTGACACGCGCAGTGGTTTCATCCTTGCCTGCAGCCCCTCAGATTTGTAGGTCACGAAGCTTCACGGGGAGGGGCGTCACGGGCGCTACCGCCCACGCGTTGTCGTCAGAACTTCAACTGCCCATGCACGCCCTCGTCGACGCGCCGCGCCGTGATGGCGCCGAACAGCATCTTGAGGCCGGCAACCAGGCTGCCACCGCGGGTGTCCCAGTACTCGCCGCTGATGGGGTCGACGCGCAGCACGCAGATGCGCGGATCGTCCTCGCCCTCGGTGAACCAGGCGCGCAGCTTCGGGCTCCAGAGCCGGTGGATGGTGGCCCTGTCGGTGACCTGGGCCACCTCGCCGTCAAGCTTGAGATGGCCGCCGTTGTCACCTTCCTTGAAGAACAGCGTGACACGCGGGTCGCGGTCCAGCTCGATGTTCTTCAGGCTGTCGATCTCGGTGAAGAACCACAGCGTGCCGCCCTCGTCCACCTCGATGACGGTCATCGGCCGCGCATGCAGTTGCGAGCCCATGCCGAAGGTGCAGAAGAAGCAGCTGCTGCCGGCCTTGACGAGGTCGGCAATCTTGCGTGCGGCGGCCGGGCCGCTGAGGTCTTCTTCGGTGCTCACGGCGTCGTCGGACGTGCGGCGGTTGTCGTCTTGCATGTCGGCTCCTTGCTTTGACTGAGCCCCAAGCCTAGGCAGGCCGCTGACTAGCCCCTGTCGGCCGGCACGACGGTCCGCTGTCGGCTCGGGCCGCCTGCTCTCCTACAAGCGGATCGGCGCCCACCGATGGGTGCGGCGGCGGCTGGCGGCGCCAATCGAATCTCTGGCACCACGCCCGCAGCCAAGGAGCAAGCCATGCCCAGCGACAGCCCCACGCACCACCCCTGGCCGTGGCTGGCAGCCACCGCCGCCGTGACGGCGATGCTGGTCGCCTGCAGCCAGCCCGCGCAGCAGCCCGCTGCCGATGCGCCCGCCACTGCGACGCCGCCGGCCGAGCCTGCCAGCGTGCCTCGGGACCCCGCAGCACCGCCGCCGGCGCTGCCGCCCTCGCCGTCGCCGCCCTCCGTGGCGCCACCTTCCTTCCCGCCGGCGTCCGCGCCGCCGTCCTGGCCGGCCTCGAGTCCGATCCGCTGAACTTCAGCCGCCGACGTAGCGCGACAGGCCTTCCACCAAGGCATCGAACACGACGCGGCAGGGTGTGTTCTGGCGCAGGTCCTCGTGCATGGCGACCCAGGTTTCCAGCGGCCAGCCGAACTGGTCGGCCAGCACGCGCTCCAGCACCGGCTCGCGCCGTGCCAGTGCAACCTGGCAGGCACCTATGCCTGCGCCGGCGCGGATCAGTGCGAGTTGGGCCAGGTCGGAGTCGCAGCGCAGCGAGAAGCTGTCGCGGGTGATGCCACCCAGGCGCCTGGCCCCTGCGCGGATGAAGGGCGTCACGCGGTCGAAACCGACCAGGGTGTGGCCCGCCATGTCGGCGAAGCTGGCCGGCCGGCCGTGGCGATCCAGGTAGTCGGGCCGCGCATGCAGGCCGAGCTCGATGCTGCCGATGCGGCGTGCGATCAGCTGGCCCTGCTCGGGGGGCGTCATGCGCACGGCGATGTCGGCCTCGCGGCGCAGCAGGTCCTGCAACTGGTTGCTCAGGGCCATTTCCAGCACCAGGCCGGGGTGGGCCTCGCGCAGCGCGGCGAAGACGCCGGCCAGCACTTCCACGCCGATGACTTCGCTGGCCGTCACCCGCACCGTGCCTCGGACCTCGTCGCCCCGGGCCGTGGCAGCCCGCTGCAGCGCGGCCGCTGCCACCTCCATCTGCTCGGCATGGCCGCGCAGGGCCAGGGCGGCCTCGGTCGGCAGCAGGCCGGTGGACGAACGGGTGAACAGAGGCTGGCCCAGGGCGTGCTCCAGCGCGGCGACGTGACGGCCCACGGTGGGCTGGGTCAGGTCCAGCAGCCGTGCGGCGCCGGACAGCGAGCCCTCGCGCAACACGCCGAGAAAGGTGTGCAGCAAGTCCCAGGGCAAGGTTGAAGCCATTCATAAATGTATAGCCACACCACCATCTTCGGCAATTCTCAACAGGGCCGCCAGTTTCCAGAATCCACCCCATCAACTTCTTCTGGAGAACAGCGATGCAAGGCAAGGACAAGACGGCCCTGGTGCTCGGCGCGAGCGGCGGCATTGGCGGCGAGGTGGCGCGCCAGTTGCGCGATGCGGGCTGGACGGTGAAGGCGCTGCAGCGCGGTCTGGCCGCGGCCCACGAGGTGCGCGACGGCATCCACTGGCTGCGTGGCGACGCGCTGAACGGTTCGGAAGTGGCCAGCGCGGCCCAGGGCTGCAGCGTCATCGTCCACGCCGTCAACCCGCCCGGCTACCGCGATTGGGACCGCCTCGTGCTGCCCATGCTGGACAACGCTATCGCCGCCGCCACGGCGCAGCGGGCCACGCTGGTGCTGCCCGGCACCGTCTACAACTTCGGCCCCGACGCCTTCCCGATGCTGCAGGAAGACTCGCCGCAGCGCCCCGTCACCCGCAAGGGCGCCATCCGCGTGGAGATGGAAGCGCGGCTGCGCGCGGCCAGCGAGCGCGGCATGCGCGCCCTCATCGTGCGGGCCGGCGACTTCTTCGGGCCGCGGGCGGGCAACAACTGGTTCTCGCAGGGCCTCATCAAGCCCGGCAAGGCGGTCGCCAGCATCAGCAACCCCGCCGCACCCGGTGTCGGCCACCAATGGGCCTATCTGCCCGACGTGGCGCGCACCATGGTCGAACTGCTGGCGCGGCGCGACAGCCTGCCCGCCTTCGCCAGCTTCCACATGGCCGGTCACTGGGACGCCACCGGCCGCCAGATGGCCGAGGCCATCCAGCGCGTTGCCGCCCGCCATGGCCGCAAGCCGCGCATCGGCGCCCTGCCCTGGTGGCTGCTGAATATCGCGTCGCTCTTCGTCGTCACCTTCAAGGAGATGCGCGAGATGCGCTACCTCTGGCAGCAGCCGGTGCGCATGGACAACGCCCACCTCGTCGCCACCCTGGGCCACGAGCCGCACACGCCGCTGGACGAGGCCGTCGAGGCGGCGCTGCGCGGGCTGGGCTGCCTGCCGCCTGCATCAACAACGACGCAGGGCGGCCGTAACATGGCCTCCAGCTCATTCGCCGGGACCTCCCCATGACCTATTGCGTCGCCATGCGCCTGCGTGCGGGCCTGCTGTTCGCGTCCGACACCCGCACCAACGCGGGCGTCGACCACATCGCGAGCTTCCGCAAGATGTACCAGTTCCAGATCCCGCACCAACGCGAGATCGCCATCCTGACCGCGGGCAATCTGGCGACGACGCAATCCGTCATCTCGGTACTGAACCAGCGCCTGCATGGCGACGGCGAGCATCTGCTCAACGTGCCCACCCTTTACGACGCCGCCGTGCTGCTGGGCCGCACGCTGAAGGAAATCGTCAACCGCGACAGCGACAACCAGCACAACGGCGTGGACTTCGGCGCCAACATGCTGATCGGCGGCCAGATCAAGGGCGAGGGCCCGCGCCTCTTCCACGTCTACCCGCAGGGCAACTTCATCGAGGCCACGGAAGACACGCCCTATTTCCAGATCGGCGAGAGCAAATACGGCAAGCCCATCATCGACCGCGTCATCCGCTACGACACGACGGCGCTGGACGAGGCCGCCAAGTGCACGCTGGTCAGCTTCGACTCGACCATCCAGTCCAATCTGTCGGTCGGCCTGCCCATCGACATGCTGATGCTGCGCGCCAACCAGTTCGAGATGGCGATGAAGCCGCCCCACCGCATCGGGCGCGACGACCCCTATTTCCAGGCCCTGCGCACGGGCTGGAGCGCCGGCCTGCGCAAGGTCTTCGACGACCTGCCCAACGAGCCTTGGTTCGACGCTTGACATGGCGCCCCTCGCCTGGTCGCGCCACGCTGAACGCAGGCGCGCCCAGCCGGTCCCCCGAGGGGACGGCGATGCTCACGGCATGGGGCCGCGAGCACATCGCCAGACGGGTCGGCTCGGGAGCGGCCCAGCGCTCGGCCCGAAGAACTCTGGACAACTGAACTGATGATTTTGGAACCTTGGGCGCACGAATCGTCCAGCGCGGGCGTGATGCTGGGCGGCTGGTGCACGCCTGCCAGTGGCAAGCCGCTGCTGCACATGCTGCACGGCAACGGCTTCTGCGGTCGGGTCTACGAACCCCTGCTGCGCGGGCTGGCAGCCGATTTCGACCTGTGGCTGTGCGACCTGCCCGGCCACGGCGACAGCGATGCCATGGCGCGTTTCCCTGGCTGGAACGCCTTCGCGCAGCTGGCGCTGGAGTCGGCGCAGGCCGCCGCGGCCCGCTACGGCGACGTGCCCAGGCTGGCGCTGGGCCACAGCCTGGGCGGCGTGCTGACGACGCTGATGCTGGCCACTCCCGGCCAGCCCTTCCAGCGTGCGGTGCTGCTGGACCCGGTGCTGTTCTCAACGCCCATGCTGCTGGGCATGCGACTGGGCGTGGCGCGCTTCAACCCGCTGGCGCGTGCCTCGCGGCGCCGCCGGCGCCAGTGGCCGGACCGCGCGGCCGCCACCAAGGCGCTGCAGGGCCGCGGCACCTACAGAGGCTGGACGGACGACGCGCTGCAGGCCTTCGTCACGCATGCGCTACGTGACGAAGCCGACGGCAGCGTCTCGCTCAAGTGCACGCCGGAACTGGAAGCGACCATCTTCGCCTCTGGCCCGCGCGGGCTGTGGCCCGCCGTGAAGCGTGTGAGCACACCGACGCTGATCGCCTACGGCCGCGACACCATGCCCTTCGTGCAGGCCGGTGCGCAGCGGGCGGCGGCATCGAACCCCGCCATCACGACCCGGGCCGTCGACGGCGGCCACTGCTTCATGCAGCAACACCCGGCCGGCACCGCAGTCCAGGTGCGTTCGTACCTGCTCGGCTAGACCGGCCCACGAGCCCTGGTTCGACGCCTGAGGCACAGCACCTGCCGCCCTGCCATCTCGGGGCACGAAGGGTGACAACGGTGTCTCCCTCATTCGGGGCTGTCGAGTCATTTGACAGGTCGATGGCAGCCCAAAAATCAATGCTCGCGGAATCAACAACTTAGGGGGTGTGGCCCGATAAATGCTCATTTCTCATCGCGGAGCCACCGCTTCGCGTGAGAGGTAGAACATGAACAAGACGTTCTGGGGCACCCGTCCGCAGTGGCTTCTGGCCCTGCTTCTTCCGGCCGGCCTGGCCAGCGCAACGCCGCTGCCGGTCTACTCGCCAAGTTACCCATCGCCCAACTCCGCCTGCGCCACCTTTGGCAATGTGGTGTCCTGCTCCACCACGGTGCTGGACTACCTGGCGTCCAAGAACTACGCGGGCTTCACCGGCCCCTACAGCTTCGCCGCCAGCCAGGGCGCCCTGCTCGACACCATCGTCGTCACGGCCAACAACGGCAACATCCTGAACAACGGTGACCAGCTGAATCCGTCGGAAAACGGCTTCTCGACCAACAACGGCGGCAACAAGAAGTACTTCTTCACCGGCGACGGCAATGACCCGACGAACAACGGCGGGCTGGCGGGTGACACGCCCTTCAGCTGGGACACCAACATCGGCGCGCTCAACCAGAAGCTGACCTTCGGCGGCGCCTACCACCGGATGGCCGTCGCCTTCGACTTCAACAACCCGCAGAACGACACCTCCAGCATTCCCATCTGGGTGCTGGTGACGGTGCGCGACACCGACGGCAACCTGGGCAACAAATACTTCGAGACCCAGAGCCTCGATCCCAGCGACATCTTCAAGGATCCATCGCTGCACTCGTCAACCAAGACCTTTGACGGCAACAGCATCACGACGCCCGGCGCGGTGGACTTCGCCCTCACCGTCGGTGCCATCTGCGTCGTCAACGCCACCGTGTCCTATCCGTCGCCGGACGGCTCCAACTGCCCGAACGGCGGTGACCTGGTGAAGACCAACCGCGCCTCCAACGAGGTCGAGTTCATCAACTACCTGCCTTCGCTGGACCTGCTCGCCCTTCAGAACCAGGGCTATGACACGCTGTCCGTGCAGATCTGGATGGGCTGCTTCAACACCAAGGACAAGAAGGGCGCGCCCGACCCGACCTCCGGCCCGGCCCTGCTGAACGGAGGCTCCGTCGGCCCCTGCGACACCGGCGGCTTCGGCGACATCTTCCTGGTCGCCGGTGAAGCCGTGGCGCCGCCGCCAGGCCGCGTGCCCGAGCCCGGCAGCCTGGGCCTGACCGGCCTGGCCCTGCTCGGCTTGCTGAAGCGCCGCCGCTAGACCGGCCCGAGCACCCGCATCGAGTAGTCAACCGCGCGCACGTCCTTGGTCAGCCGGCCGATGGAGATGCGGTCCACGCCGGTTGCCGCGATCCAGCGCAGCTGATCCAGGGCCACGCCGCCCGAGACTTCCAGCAGCGCACGGCCGGCATTGACGGCCACGGCCTCGCGCATCTGCGCCTCGCTGAAGTTGTCCAGCAGCACGCTGACGGCACCGGCGTCCAGCGCCTCGTGCAGCTCGGCAATCGTCTCGACCTCGATCTGGATGTCGACACCGGCGTTCAGCGCCTGCGCCGCGCGCAAGGCCTGACCCACGCCACCCGCCGCGGCGATGTGGTTTTCCTTGATGAGGATGCCGGCATACAGCGCCAGCCGCTGGTTCTGCCCGCCGCCGACGCGCACCGCGTACTTCTGCGCCAGGCGCAGGCCGGGGATGGTCTTGCGCGTGTCCAGGATGGCGCAGCCAGCTGCATTGGGGCTGGCGCCCGCCACCGCGTCGACATGAGCGCGCGTGATCGTCGCCGTGCCCGACAGCAGCTGCAGGAAGTTCAGCGCCGGCCGCTCCGCGCTCAGCAACGCGCGGCCATCGGCCTCGATGCGGCAGGCGATGCTGTCCGCCGCCATCAGCGCGCCCTCGTCGTACAGCCACTCGATGCGCGCGGTCGCGTCCAGCGCGGCAAACACGCCGTCGAACCAGTCGCGCCCGCACAGCACCGCGGCCTCGCGCACGCGCACCTGGGCCGCCACGCGGCGGCCCGCCGGCACCAGCAGGGCCGTCCAGTCGCATTTGCCGATGTCCTCGGCCAGCGCCTCGTGGATGTTGCGCAAGCGCGCCTGCGCCAGCGTCTCCTCAGCAGAAAACATCGTCGTCACTCCGCCGGGCCGACCGTCAACGTGATCTCACCCAGGCCCTCGATGCGGCCGACGATCACATCGCCCGGGACGACGGCACCCACGCCGGCCGGCGTGCCCGTGTAGATCAGGTCGCCGGGGCGCAGGTGATAGAGGTGGGACAGGTTGGAGACGATCTCGGCCTGGTTCCAGATCATCTCGGCCAGGTCGCCGCGCTGCTTCTCGACGCCGTTGACGGCCAGCGTGATGGCCCCCTTGTCGAGAGTGCCCAATTCACTTTTGCGCACGATCTCGCTGAGGATGGCCGACTGGTCGAAGCCCTTGGCCGTGTCCCAGGGCCTGCCGGCCGCCTTGGCGACGGCCTGCAGGTCGCGGCGCGTCATGTCCAGGCCGGCGGCATAGCCCCAGATCGCAGCCACGGCCGCCTCGGGCGTGACCTTGAAGACCGGCGCGCCGATGGCCAGCACCAGCTCCATCTCGTAGTGGTAGTTTTTGGTCTCGGTCGGATAGGGCACCGTCGCGCCCGAAGGCGCAATCGACGAGACCAAGGCGCTGGCGGGCTTGGTGAAATAGAAGGGCGGCTCGCGCGTCGGGTCCGCACCCATCTCGCGGGCATGATCGGCATAGTTGCGGCCGACGCAGAAGATGCGGCTGACCGCGTAACGGGCGTCCGTGCCGCGCACGGCGGCGCTGGGAATCTCGGCCGCAGGAAAGACGAAATTGCTCATGGCATGGCTTCGACATTGGGGGAACAGCGCACAGCATACTGGGGCTGTTTCAATGCTGCTCGCGCTGCTGCTGCTGGCGCTGATGAGCGGCTGCTCCACGACGCGCCCGAGCGTGCCACCCGTGGGCATCGACCGCGACGGCGCCTTGCCCAACCCGCCGCCCGACCTCGCCAAGGTGCCCGACGCCGCGCCGCGCATCGAGGCCGTGCGCAGCGGCGGCCCCAACAAGCCCTATGAAGTGCAGGGCGAGCGCTATGAACCCATCAGCGGCGACGCGCCCTATGCCGACCGCGGCCTGGCCTCCTGGTACGGCCGCAAATTCCACGGCCGGCCCACCGCCAGCGGCGAGGTCTACAACATGTATGCGATGACGGCCGCCCATCCTACGCTGCCCATCCCCAGCTATGCCCGCGTGCGCAACCCGGCCAACAGCCGCGAGGTCATCGTGCGCATCAACGACCGCGGGCCTTTCCACAAGGGCCGCATCATCGACCTCAGCTACACCGCCGCCCTCAAGCTCGACCTGCTGCGCGGCGTCGCGCCGGTGGAGGTCCGCCGCATCACCTACGCCGAGATCCGTGCCGGCAATTTCCAGAAGCCGACGGGCGAACCGACGCCCGTCTTCGTGCCCGACACACCGCCCGGCGCGCCGCAGCGCGAGACGACAGGCCCCGCCGCGGCTGCCGGCGCGGGCGCCTGGCTGCAGTTCGGCGCCTTCGCCAAGCTGGATGGCGCCGAAGCCCTGCGCCAGCGCATCGCCGAGGCCGACCTGACCCTGCTGCCGCTGTTGACCGTCGTCCGCGAGGGCGGCCTGCACCGGCTGCGCGCCGGGCCCTTCCCGAGCACCGACGAGGCGCGTGCCACGGCCGCGCGGCTGCGCGACGAAGCGAGCATCGAATCGACGCTGGTCGAGAAGCGCTGATTTCCCGTTCACTGTTCCCCATCATCTCCACATGGCACAACCCACTTCAGCCCGATGCGCGGTCTTGACGACATTGCTAGCTGCTGCATTTGCGGTGCAAGCGCTGCCGCAGACGGGAACTCAACTACAACCACTACCTCCACTGCAACCGCTGCTGCAGCCGAAACCGCAGCCGCATCCGCAATTGCGACAACCCCTTGCGAAGCGTCTGCCGCTGGACTCGCTGCAGGTTTTGGCCGCCAGCTTCCACATCATCCGTACCGACTACGTCACTCCCATGGCTGAGGACCGGCTGATCAACGCCTGCACGAAGGGCATGTTCAAGGAGCTGGACAGCGCCTCCACCTTCCTCGACGCCGACGCATTCAACGACCTGACGAGCCAGCGTCAGTCGGATACCGTGGGCATCGGCATCGACCTGGTGCATCGGGCGGGCCTGCCAACAATCGTTACGACGTACGAGGGCTCGCCCGCCGAGCGTGCAGGTCTCAGGCCGCGCGACTACCTCCTTGACATCGACGGCGAATCGTTGGAGGAAACCGAACTCGCCCAGGCGATTGCGAAGTTGAAAGGTAGGCCTGGCACCGAGCTGACACTGACGAT
Organism: Roseateles sp. P1_C1_2; assembly: GCF_056406535.1. Classification (NCBI taxonomy): domain Bacteria; kingdom Pseudomonadati; phylum Pseudomonadota; class Betaproteobacteria; order Burkholderiales; family Sphaerotilaceae; genus Roseateles; species Roseateles sp. P1_C1_2. The sequence continues at coordinate 8,309 of NZ_JBFUAB010000004.1, read as the reverse complement.
CCGCCGACCGGGAGAGTCCGCCCCGCGCACGCTGAAGCTGGTGCGCCAGCCCGTCGTGTTCAAGCCGGTCACCGGCCTGCGTTGGGCAGGCGACCTCGGCTACCTGCGCGTGCGCGACCTGAACGACAAGACCGCCGACGAACTGCGCGGCGTTTTCCGTGACCTTCAGCAGGGCGGGAAGCTCAAAGGCCTGGTGCTGGACCTGCGGCGCTCACCCGGCGGCCTGCTGGAGACCAGCATCGAAGTGGCTGCGATGTTCCTGCCCGAGCAAGCCGTCGTCACACACACCGAGGGCCGCATCCCGGAAGCCAACCACACCTACACCGCAGACCGCAGGAACTCCCGCGCACGGGGGGCCTGGCCCGAGGACCTGACGCGGCTGCCGCTGGTCGTACTTGTCGATGGCGGGACGGCCTCCGGCGCCGAGATCATTGCGGCGGCGCTGCGCGACAACGGCCGCGCCAAGTTGCTAGGCAGCAAGACCTTCGGCCGCGGCAGCATCCAGACCGTTCGCAAGCTGGCGGCCAACAGCGGCGTCAAGCTGACCACGGCCTTCTATCGCACACCAGGCGGGCAGTTGCTGCAGGACCGCGGCCTGCAACCCGACGAGGCCCTGCCCGACCTTGATCAGCTGGAGCTGGCCGGGAGTGACCAGGACCCAGCGCTGCCTAGGGCCCGGGCCCTGCTGGCCGGCCGCTGAGTGAGCCTCAGCGCCCGCCCGCCACATCCAGCAGCGTGCCCACCGTGTAGCTGGACGCGTCGCTCAGCAGCCAGACGATGGCCGCAGCAATCTCCTCGGGCCGGCCCATGCGCTGGATGGGGATGTCCTTCACCTGGCCTTGGGCGCGCTCCAGCATGCCGCTGGCCGCATGGATCTCGGTCTCGATGATGCCGGGGCGCACACCGTTGACGCGGATGCCTTCGGCGATGAGTTCCCGCCCCAGGCCCTTGGTCAGCGTGTCCACGGCGCCCTTGGTCGCGGCGTAGTCCACATAGATGCCGGCCGAGCCGAATTCCGCCGCGCGTGAGCTGAGGTTGACGATGCAGCCCCCCGAGCCGCCCTGGGCCGTGCTCATGCGCCGCGCGGCCTGCTGGCAGCACAGCAGCGTGCCCATCACATTGACGTCGAAGAGGCGCCGCCAGCGCTCGGGCGTCATCGTGGCCAGCCGCGCGGCCGGCGCGACGATGCCGGCGTTGTTGACGAGGCCCGCCAGCCGCCCGCCGGCGGCGTCCAGCCGCTCGAACATGGCCGCGACCTGAGCCGCATCGGCCACGTCGGCCTGCAGCGTCAGCGCGCGGCGGCCCAGTCCGTGCAATCTGGCCGCCAGCGCCTGCGCCGCGGCGCTATCCTGGGCGTAGTTGATGGCCACGTCCCAGCCGGCCTCGGCGCAACGCAGCGCCGTCGCCGCGCCGATGCCACGCGATCCCCCCGTGATCAATACCCAAGCCGACATGGCCACGATTGTGGCGGGTCGGAGAAGATGCGGCTGGCCCACTCCTAACTGCATGGATTTCCTCGACGTCCCGACAGTCCTCCAGGTCAGCGCCCTCTTCAATCTGATGGCGGCTCTGGCTTGGCTGACGCTCGCCCAGGCCTTCCGCATCGCACCCCGCGCAGGCCGGCTGATGGCGGCGGCGCATCTGGTGCGCATCGCCTCCCAGGGCTGCGGCGACTGCATGGCCGGCTGGCCCGCCCTGGTGCAACAGGGCATCCCCGAATTCGGCCTGCTGGCCTGTGCCGTGCTGCTGCTGATGGCCCTGCGCCGCATGCTGCGCAGCCGCCGGCGCCCGCGCGACATCAATGGCATCGCCGCCCTCGGCGCCATCGGCATCGCGCTGGGCCTGGCCAGCGGCTCCGGCCTCGCGCCCCAGCTCGCCAGTACCGTCAGCGCAACCCTGCTCGCCCTGCTGGCCGTGCGTGAGATCGTGAACGGCATCGGCGACCAGCTGTCGCGCCCCGTCACCCTCTTCATGACCCTGCCCTTCGCCGCGATGGCGGCCGTGGGGCTGGCGCACGCCGCCGAACTGCTGTTCAAGCCGGGCTGGGACAACCACCTCCTCAGCGGCGAGCTGCCCTCGCCGGCGCGCGCCGTGCTGTGGTTCGTCATCACGGCCGCCATCACCCTCAGCCTGATCGCGCTGATGATCTGGCGCCTCATCACGCGCATCCAGCACCTGACCTACCGCGACCCGCTGACCGGCGCCCTCAACCGCCGCGCCTTCGAGCTGGCGCTGACCGAGGCCCAGGCCCAGCTGCAGCGCGGCCGCGGCTACGCGCTGGCCATGATCGACATCGACCACTTCAAGCGCATCAACGACCAGCACGGCCACCAAGCCGGCGATGCGGCGCTGCAGCACTGCGTGCGCGTCTGGCAGGCCGCCCTGCGCGAGGTGGACTGCCTCGGGCGCCTGGGTGGCGAGGAGTTCTGCGCCCTGCTGCCGCTGGCCGGGCCGGCCGATTTGGCCACCGCGGCCAGCGTCGCCGAGCGCCTGCGCCACAGCCTGGCCGCCCAGCCCTTGAAGTGGAAGGACGTGGAGCTGCCGCTGTCGGCCAGCTTCGGCGTGGCCCTGCCGGTGGCCGGTGACCCGCAGGGCGAGGTGGGCATGGCGCGTGCCGACGCCGAGCTCTACCGCGCCAAGGCCGAGGGCCGCAACCGCGTCTGCGTGGCGACGCATCTGGCCGGCATGGCCGCCGCATGATCACAGCCACCCAGACCCAGACGCTGCTGGCCAGCATCATCCTGGTCGCGGTGGTGGCGACCCTGGTCTGGGTCGCGCTGGCCGGCGTCGCCCGCATCGCGCCGCGGGCCTCGCTGGCCATGGCCGGCGCGAACGCGGCGGCGGCGGGCTCGCTGACCCTGCATGCCCTGCGCGGCGTGCTGCCCGACGCCTTCACCTACTGGCCCGGCGACGTGCTGGCCATCACCTCCTTCGCCCTGCTCGGCGCGGCGGTACCCGGCATCACGACGCGTGCCTTGAACTGGAAGCCCGGCGCCGCCGTGGTGGCGGCCACGGCCCTGCTGCTGCTGGCCCTGCCTTATGAGGGCGACCTGCGCTGGCAGGCCCGCATCGTCAACGGCGTCGGTGCCGCGCTGACGCTGGCGGCCGGCATCACGGCCTGGCGCAGCCTGGCGCGCTCGGCGGGAGGCCGGCGCACGCCCGCGCCGCTGGCCCTGCCGCTTTTCCTGATCGCGGCGCTGATGGCGGCGCGCGGTCTGGAGACCTTCGTCAACCCCGGCCGCACGCCCGACATGCGGGTGCCCACGGAGTTCAACCTCGCCTTCCTGTGGACGGCGCTGGTGCTGGCCCTGCTGCAGAACGCGACGCTGGCCTTTCTCGTGCTGATGCGGCTGATCACGCGCATCGAGCGCCTGCTCGAGCGCGACCCGCTGACCGACACGCTGAACCGCCGTGCCTTCGACCAGTCCCTGGAGCAGGCCCATGCCTGGCTCAGGCGCGGCCGCGGCTATGCCCTGGTCATGATCGACATGGACCGTTTCAAGCAGCTCAACGACACCCTGGGCCATGCCGCCGGCGACGCCGCCCTGCGCCAGATGGTGCACGAGCTGCAGCCCTGCGTGCGCGAGGTCGACCGCTTCGGCCGCCTGGGCGGTGAGGAGTTCTGTGTGCTGCTGCCCGACACCGACATCGCCGGTGCGGCCCTGGTGGCCGAGCGCATGCGCTGCCTCGTCGACATCGCGCCGCTGCGCTGGCTGGAGCAGGACTGGCCGCTCAGCGCCAGCTTCGGCATCGCCGAGGCCGAGCGGGACGACACCAGCGTCGGCGCCGTGCTGGCGCGCGCCGATGCGGCGCTCTATCGCGCCAAGAACCAGGGCCGCAACGTGGTGCAAGCCTGAACGTCGGCCCCTCGTCCAAGGAGTACCTTGGACGGTCCCCAGAGGGGACGGCGATGCTTGCCGGATTGACCGGGCAAGCACATCGCCAGAGCGGGCCGGCTAGGGAGCGGCCCGGCGCTCGCCCCGCAGGCTATGCACTACGGCCTCCCCGAGCGCGGCTCAACGGCGACGGAAGTAGGCGTCCACGCCGAGCAGCATCTCCTCGGTGACCTGGCTCCAGTAGTGGAAGGTGTGGCCGCCCGGGTCTTCGCGATAGTCGGGCTTGGCGCCTTGAGCACGCAACGCAGCCAGCAGCGCGCGGTTGGTCGCAACCAGTTCGTCCTCGGTCCCGCAGCGCAGCACCAGCTCGACCGGCATGCGGCCCGCACGCTTCACCTCGGCAATCAGCTCGTCCGGATACCAGCCGGCCAGTGCATAGGCATAGCCCCAGCGCTGCGGCGCCACCAGCGGCAGCTTGACCGACCCGTAGCCGCCCATGGACATGCCTGCGATGGCCGACTGCGCGCGCGTGGGCGCCAGGCCGTAGCGCTGCTTCAGCCAGGCCGGCAGTTCGTCGACGATGAAGCGCTCCGCCGGGCCATCGTATTGCCGGCCATTGCTGCTGGGCATGACGATGACCAAGGGCCTGGCGCGACTGCTGGCGATGAGGCGGTCGGCATAGCGTTCGATATGGCCGGTGCGCAACCATTGATCGGCATCCATGCCGCCGCCATGCAACAGGGTCAGCACGGGCAGGCTCTGGCCGCGCTCGAAGCCCGGCGGCAGATAGACGTTGACCTTGGCTGGCCTGCCAAAGGCGGTCGAGGCCACTTCGTGCGTCTCGACGCGCCCGCGGCCCGTGGCCGGTGGCGTCCACGGGCCCACGCCGACAAAGACAAAGGAATGCTGGCCGCCCTGGCCATCGGCGTCGTGGTCGGGCGTGGCCGGGTCGTGCACCCAGCGGCCGTCGACGACGAATTTGTAGAGCCATTGGCCAGGCGCCAGGTCCAGGCGCAGCCGCCAGATGCCATCGGCGCCCCGGGCCATGGCCTGCTTGTGCTTGTCCCAATCCGTCATCTCGCCCGCAAGCAAGACCTGGCGGGCCTGGGGCGCCTCCAGCATGAAGGTGACAGGCTCCGCTCGCACGGCGGCGGCAAGGGCGAACAGCAGCGGCAGCAACAGTTTCTTGGCTTTCATTCGGCTTGCGGCGGAACTGAAGGCTGTGAGATTGCCACAGACGGGGGCCGTGCTGCGCGCATAGTTCCGCCGCCAACTACACACCACCCCCATGGATCTCGACCCCAAAGACCTCGTCGACCAGGCCGCCGAAGCCGCCGAAGCCGCCAAGGAGGCGCGAACCGCGCGCCTGAACGCCGCGGTCGCCATCACGGTGGCGGTGCTGGCCACCTTCATGGGCATCTGCAAGGTCAAGGACGACAACATCGTGCAGGGCATGCAGCAGGCCCAGGCCGACAAGCTCGACTACTGGGCCTACTTCCAGGCGCGCACCATCCGTGCCGATGTCGCCGAGCAGGCGGCCACCCAGCTCGAGCTCGCCAAGGGCGGTGCCCCGGCAGCCCAGGCGGCCGACTACGACAAGGCCATCGCCGGCTACCGCGCCAAGCAGGCCGACCAGCTCAAGAAGCGCGACGAACTCAAGGCCCAGGCCGAGGCCGCCCAGACGGCCTACGAGACGCTGAACCGCCGCGACGACCAGTTCGACCTGTCCGACGCCCTGCTCGCCATCGCCATCGCGCTGCTGGCCGTGACGGCGCTGACCCGGCTCTGGCCGCTGTACTTCGTGGCCCTGCTGCCCACCTTCTTCGGCGTGCTGATGGGCGTGGCCGGGCTGATGGACCTGCCCATCCACCCCAATATGCTGTTCCGCCTGCTGTCCTGAAGCCTCGCGGCCATGACGTCTGGCGTCGGGCCAGGCGCTGGCTAAGGTGCGCCCATCCCCGTTGGATGGAGCACCGCTTGAAACGCAACGCCTTGCCGCTGTTCGCGGCCCTGCTGACGACGGCCTGCTGGGCCCAGGCCGCGCCCGAGCCCAGCGGCCGCTGGGAGGGGACGGCCGAGATTCCCGGCGCGCCGCTGCCGCTGGTGGTCGATCTGTCGCGCACGCCGGCCGGGGTGCTGCAGGGCTCGGTGATCCTGCCGGGGCGCGGCGTCAAGGGCGCGCCGCTGCAGGCCCTCGGCAGCGATGAAGCCGGCCTGGGCTTCAGCCTGGCGGCCGCCTTCAACATCGCCGCCAACCCGGCGCCGCAGGTGCGCCTGCGCTGGCAGGCCGACGGTTCGCTGGCGGGTGAATTCCTGCAGGCCGGCCAGACTGCGCCGCTGCGGCTGCAGCGCACCGGCGAGCCCCAGGTCGACCTGCCCGTGGCGCCCACCGCGCTGAGCCCCGCCCTGCTCGGGCGCTGGGTCGGGCGCTACGAACTTGGCGGCTATCCGCGCGAGGTCACCTTGACGCTCAACAACGGTCCGGCAGGCCTGGGCGCGGGCGAACTGGTCGTGGTGGGCAAGCGGCGCACCGAACTCGCGATCGACCATGTCGTGCAAGGCCGCGAGTTCCTGACCCTCAAGGCCAGCGCGGCCAACTACCGCATCGAAGGCCGCCATGCGGCGGACCGCATCGAGGGTCAGGTGGTGCAGGGGCCGTTCGAAGCCGCCATCGTGCTGCGCCGCGCCGCAGCGGGAGACAAGCCATGAAGCGCCGCCATCTCCTGCTCGCCCTCGGGCTGGCCACGACAACCGCTTTGCCGGCCGTGGCCCAAGGCATGTACCGCGGCGACGCCGCCCACACCGGTGTGCTGCAGGCCCAGGCGCCGCGCCAGTTCAAGCGGGTCAAGTGGAGCTTCCCGACCGGCCAGCGCATCGTGTCCTCGCCGGTCTGGCATGAGGGTGCGCTGCTGTTCGGCAGCGACGACGGCCATCTCTACAGCGTCGACGCGACAAGCGGCCGCCAGCGCTGGATGCTGGCCACCGATGGGCCGCTGGCCTCCACGCCGGCGGTGGCGGCCGGCCGGGTCTATGCCCTCAGCTTCGACGGGCGCCTCTACGCGGCCAACGCCGCCACCGGCGAGCTGCTGTGGAAGTTCGCCACCGAGGGCGAGCGCCGCTTCGAAGCGCGCGGCCTGCACGGCATGCAGCCACGCAGCCAGACCTTCGGCGACCCCTTCGACGTCTACCTCTCCAGCCCGCTGGTGGTCGACGGCCGGGTCTATTTCGGCAGCAGCGACGGCCATGTCTACGCCCTCGACGCGGCCAGCGGCGCGCTGCTGTGGAAGCACCGCACCGGCGACGTGGTGCATGCCTCGCCGGCCTATGCCGGCGGGCGTGTCTATGTCGGCGGCTGGGACGGCAAGCTCTACGCGCTGGACGGCAAGACCGGCGCCCAGGTCTGGGCCTTCCAGGCGGGCGTCGACCCGCTGATGCACAACCAGCAGGGCTTCCAGTCCTCGCCGGCCGTGGTGGGCGGTGTCGTCTACAGCGGCTGCCGCGACGGCCATGTCTACGCCGTCGACGCCGCCACCGGCCGCGAGCTGTGGAAGCACAACACCAACGGCAGCTGGGTCAACAGCTCGCCGGCGGTCAGCGCCGGCCAGGTCCACGTCGCGACCTCGGATTCCGCGCTCTACAAGGTGCTGGACGCCGCCACCGGCAAGCTGGTGCGCGAGCATGACCTGCAGGCCTATGTGTTCGGCTCGCTGACGATCGCCGGTGACGTGGTGCTGGTGGGCGTGCTCAACGGCGTGCTGCAGGCCCGCGACAAGGCCAGCGGCGCGCCGCTGTGGGAGTTCCAGACCGAGGCCTCGCGCGCCAACCGCGGCTGGGTGCTGACGGCGGACCGGCGCTTCAACGGGCCGCTGCTGTTCCCATCCGGCTGGCACGACGCCACGGCCCTGGGCGCGGAGCGCCAGCAGGGCGTGGGCTCCTTCTTCTCGACACCGCTGGTGGTGGGCGGGGTGGTCTACATCGGCAGCGCGGACGGCAGGATGTACGCGCTGGAATGAGGGACGAGGGCCGTCGCCGACCGCTCTAGGCTGAGACTGTGTGAGAACGCGCGAGCAACGGTGCCAATAGGGCAGCTCGCTCGGTTTTGACTGCCAGTTGTCCGAAGTGGGCCTATAAATCGACTGTGATTGGCATCTGGACGTCTGGAAGGCCGCCGCCACCCTCTAGTGGCGCATCCAGACGGCGCTTACGCGCCCATCGCTCTCATTGCCTGGATCAGCGGCGCGATGCCCAAGAGGCGCATCACTCGCTTCAGGTTGTAGGCCAGAACATGGAGGCTCATTTCGGTTCCCACGTTGACAAGCCGTCGCGTCAGGAAGTGCGTTGAGCCCATCCAGTGTTTGAGGGTCCCGAAGACGTGCTCGATGGTTCGCCGGCGCACCTTCATGGCATCGGGCTCGCGTTCAAGCCGCTGCTGCACCGCCTCCATCACAGCTTCATGCTCCCATCGCCTGATGC